>JBHWTG010000224.1:0-16610 GCA_043427735.1 Tsuneonella sp.
TGCTCAGCGCGCTCGCGCTCGCCGCCGCCTCGCCGACCCTGGCCCAGCAGGCGCCCGCGGCGCCGCCCGCTCCCGCCGCGGCGAGCGTGCCGACGATGTCGTTCGGCGAATGGGGCTTCGACCCCGCGGGCCTCGACCCGAGCGTCGATCCGGGCGACGACTTCTTCGCCTACGCCAACGGCAAGTGGCTGGCGGCGAACCCGCTGCCCCCCGAGTTCAGCCGCTACGGCGCGTTCACCATGCTCGACGAGAAGTCGACCGCCGACGTCAAGGCGATCGTCGACGAGCTGGTGGCGAAAGACCCGGCGTCGCTGACGAGCGACGAGGCGCGCATCGTCGCGGCGTACAAGGGTTTCTTCGACACCGCCGCGATCGACGCCGCGGGCCTCGCGCCGGCGCAGCCGTACCTCGCGGCGATCGCCCAGGCCGACAGCCTGGCCGAGCTCGTGGCGCTGTGGGGCCAGCCGGGCATTCCCTCGCCGCTCGGCGCCAGCGTCTCGGTCGATGCCAAGGAGCCGACCCGCTATTCGGTCTATTTCGGCGCCGGCGGGCTGGGGCTGCCCGACCGCGACAACTATCTGAAGCAGACCCCGCGCGATCTCGAGGTGCAGGCCAGGTACCGCGAGTACCTGGCTTTTCTGCTTGGCCAGGCCGGCCATGCCGATGCCGCGGGGATGGCGCAGAAAGTCTATGATCTCGAGGACCGGATCGCCCGCACGGTCGCCTGGGACCGCGCCACCCGGCGCAACCGCGACCTCACGTACAACGCGCTGACCCCGGCCGAGCTCGCCGCGCTCGATCCCGCGTTCCCGGTGGCCGCGTTCCTCGAGGCCACCGGCTTCGCCGAGACCGACCGCTTCATCGTCGGCGACCTCCCGCCGAGCGCCGCGCGGCTGGCCGAGCTCGGGCTCGACGAGGCGACCCGGGCGAAGATCGGCGGCGGCACGCCCGCGATGATGGCGCTGCTGCGCGAAACGCCGGTCGAAGTGCTGCAGGCGTGGACCGTCAAGAGCTTCCTCGACGGCAATGCGAGCGTGCTGCCGAGCGCGATCGACCAGGCGAACTTCGCCTTCCGCGGGACGGTGCTGAACGGCACGCCCGAGCAGCGCGCCCGCTGGAAGCGCGCGATCGGCGAGACCGAGGGCCTGATCGGCGAGCGGGTCGGCGCGCTCTACGCCGCGCGCCACTTCCCGCCGGCGAACAAGGCCGCGATGGCGGACCTGGTCGTCAACTTGCGCAAGGCGATGGCGATCAGCCTCAAGGAAAACGACTGGATGGGCGAGGCCACCAAGAAGGAGGCGATGGCCAAGCTCGAGGCGTTCGATCCCAAGATCGGCTACCGCGACAACCTCGAGATCTACGAAGGGCTCAAGATCGATGCCGCCAGCCCGCTCGCCAACCGGATGGCGGCGGCCAGGTGGCAGCGCGACTATCGCCTGAACCAGCTCGGCGGGCCGGTCGACCGCACCGAGTGGGGCATGCTGCCGCAGACGGTCAACGCCTACTACAACTCGACCAAGAACGAGATCGTGTTCCCGGCCGGGATTTTGCAGCAGCCGTTCTTCGGCCTGTCGGCGGACCCGGCGGTGAACTACGGCGGGATCGGCGCGGTGATCGGCCACGAGATGGGCCACGGGTTCGATGACCAGGGCTCCAAGAGCGACGGCGCGGGGATGCTGCGCAACTGGTGGACCGAGGCCGACCGCGCGGCGTTCGACAAGCGCGGCGACATGCTGGTCAGGCAATACAGCCAGTTCTGCCCGTTCGACGAGGGCGAGACCTGCGTCAACGGGCGGCTGAGCCTGGGCGAGAACATCGGCGACGTCGGCGGGCTGAGCCTCGCCTATCGCGCCTACCGCCTGTCACTCGATGGCAAGGAAGCCCCGGTGATCGACGGGCTCACCGGCGACCAGCGGTTCTTCCTCGCCTGGGCGCAGATCTGGCGCGCGCAGACCCGCGAAGCGGCGATGCGCCAGCGGCTGGTGACCGGGCCGCACAGCCCCGAGCAGTACCGGGTGAACGGCGTCGTGCGCCAGATGGACGCGTGGTACAAGGCGTTCGACGTGACGCCCGACGACACGCTCTACCTGCCGCCCGAAGAGCGCGTGCGGATCTGGTAGCATCGCCGCGCCAGGGGGCCTGCCGGGGGTGGGCCCCGCCTGGCCGGGGAGGGGAGCATCGCCCGCTCGCAGCGCATCAGGTTGACTTGCCCGGCGCCGCTGCCAAGAGCGCGCGCCTATGGACCTGATCCTCACCGCGATGCTCCTCGGCCTGCTCGAGGGGCTGACCGAGTTTCTCCCCGTTTCCTCGACCGGGCACCTGATCCTCGCGCAGGCGATCTTCGGCTACGACCCAGAGGAATGGTCGCAGTTCAACATCGTCATCCAGCTCGGCGCGATCACCGCGGTGCTGGTGACGTATCGCAAGCTGTTCTGGTTCGCCGGTCTCGGGCTGCTGCGCGGCAAGGGCGAATCGATCCGCTTCGTGCGCAACATCCTGCTGGGGTTCCTCCCGGCGGCGGTGATCGGCCTGCTCGCCAAGGACGCGATCGACGTCATGCTCGGCAGCCCGGCGGTGGTGGCGAGCGCGCTGGTGATCGGCGGGATCGCGATGCTCGTGCTCGAGCGGCGCATTCCCGCCGGCGAGGATACCGGGGTCACCGAGATGCCGATGCGCACCGCGCTGCTCATCGGCCTGTTCCAGTGCCTGGCGATGGTCCCCGGCACCAGCCGCTCGGGCGCGACGATCCTCGGCGGGCTCGCGCTCGGCGTCGGGCGCAAGACCGCCGCCGAGTTCTCGTTCTTCCTCGCGGTGCCGACGATGCTCGGCGCGGCGACGGTCAAGATCCTCGACGAGCCCGCGCTGCTGGCGGGCGAGAGCGCGATCGGCTGGGGGGAGATCGCCGCCGGGTTCGCCTCGGCGTTCGTGGTGGCGATGATCGTCATCCGCGCGTTCGTCGCCTACGTCTCGCGGCGCGGCTTCGCCCCGTTCGCGTGGTACCGGATCGTCGTCGGCGGAGCGGCGCTGGCGTGGCTGGCCGCGAGCTGATGCCCCGGTTATTGCATGGTTGACGGAACATTATCCCGAGCGAGGATTTTCAGCCGCATCGGCGCGATTTTCAATTTTTCGAGTCTTGCGGTGGGTTTTCTCGTTCTTCTTGCTGTCGGCGGCGTGCTCGGGTGGGTGGCCTCGATCGTCAGCCGCGGCGACGACGGGCACACGATTGCACGGTACCTCGCCGCCGGCGTTGTCGGGGCGCTGCTGGTCGGCGCGCTGACCAGCGAGGAATCGCTGATGATCGGCCTCTCGGCCCGGACGCTGCTGGCGGGAATGGCCGGATCGCTGGTGCTGATCGGCGCGCTGACTTATGCCCGCGTCCGGAGCTTGGGCTGAGCCGGCCACATTTTTGACTTATCACAAGGTGCCCGGCTTGATATGCGGGCCTCCCATCCAAAAAGGGGAAGAGTGAAATGAAGAAGCTCATTGCCATTTCGTCGGCGCTGGCCCTCGGCCTGGCCGTCGCTGCCTGCGACGGCCCGAAGGAAAACGCCATGGAAGACGCCGGCGAGCAGAACGCCGAAGTCGTGAACGAGCAGGCCGAGGCCATGGAAGACGCCGGCGCGATGACCGACGAGCAGGCCGATGCCGTCACCGACGCCGCCGAAGACAAGGCGGATGCGATGGAAGAGCAGGGCGAAGCGATGGACGACGGCGCGGCTCCGGCCCCCGCCGCCACCTGATCGCCTCCGGCAATCGAACACGAAGCGGCCCCGGAGCGATCCGGGGCCGTTTTCGCGTGGGCTAGACCGGGCGCGCGCCGCTGCCGCGGCCGCCGCGCAGCAGGTATTCCTGCGTGCCGACGTGGACCACGTTGTCGAGGTCGATCACCGCGCTGTTGGCGTAGGTGAAGCCGGGGTGGAGGCTGCGGTAGAGCCGGTCGAAGTCGCGCTCGACCGTCTGGCGGTAGAGATCCTCGAAGCTCTCGATCACGAAGTAGGTCGGCTGCAGGTCGCTGATCACGTAATCGGTGCGCATCACGCGGTCGACGTTGAGCATGATCCGGTTGGGGCTGTTCGCCTCGGTCGCGTAGACGATCTCGGTGGGGCCGGACAGGATCCCCGCGCCGTAGGCCTTGATCCCGCCGGCTTCCTCGATCAGCCCGAACTCGACCGTATACCAGTACAGCGCGCCCAGCGCTTTCAGGCGGTTGTAGCGCATCGCCTTCCACCCGGCGCGGCCGTATTCCTGCATGTAGTCGGCGTAGACCGGATCGGTCAGCATCGGCACGTGGCCGAACACGTCGTGGAAGACGTCGGGTTCCTCGATGTAGTCGAACGTTTCGCGCGTGCGGATGAAGTTGCCCGCGGGAAAGCGGCGGTTGGCCAGGTGCCAGAAAAACACGTGGTCGGGGATCAGCATCGGCACGGGGACCACGCTCCAGCCGGTCAGCGCCGAGAGGTCCTGCGACAGCTTGCCGAATTCCGGAACCCCGCCGCGGCCGAGGTCGAGCTTGTCGAGCCCGGCCATGAAGGCGCTCGCGGCGCGGCCGGGAAGCACGTCCATCTGGCGCGCGAACAGGTCGTTCCAGATCGCGTGATCGTCGCTCGAATAAGCGGCCTGCCGGGGCTCGAGCCAATCCTCGCCGACGTGCGCCGGGCGCCTGAGCGGCGCGGTGAACACCTCCGGCGGCAGGTCCGGCAGGGTGCCGAAGTCGGCTTCGGGCTGAGCGAGCGTGGCCATGGTTGCAGGTGAAACCTCTAGCACCCCCGCCCGGTGCCCGCAAATCCGCTCACCGGGCAGCCTGCGCGCGCAGGACCTCGCGCCCGTCGGCGGCAAACGCGCCGAGCGCGAGCGCCGCGCCCTCGTCGCGCAACGCGAGATGCAGCGGCTCGCCGGCGATTGCCGGGCTGACCGCGCGAAATGCGAACGACCCGAGCGCCTGCTCGCCCACTTCACGCGCGGCAAGCTGGAGCAGCAGGCTCGCCATCAGCGGCCCGTGGACCACCAGCCCGCGATAGCGCTCGACCTCGCGCGCGTAGGGAGCGTCGTAATGGATGCGGTGGCTGTTGAAGGTGAGCGCGGAGAAGCGGAACAGCAGCGTCTCGCTCGGGACCACCACGCGGTGCGCGTCCCAGCCGGCGGGGTCGAAGCGGGCTTCGCCGGGCAGCGGCGGCTGGGGCGGGGCGTCGGCGGGCGCCGCCTCGCGATAGACCAGCGTCTGCCTCTCGCGCACCGCCGGCGCCCCGTCGGCCCGGGTCTCATGCGCCAGCTCGACGAACACCATCGTCCCGCTCCTGCCGGTCTTCGGCGCGATCGAGGCGATCCGCGAGGTCCGCTCGATGCTCGCGCCGAGCGCGATGGGCGCGAGGAATTCGATCGCGCTCGCGGCCCACATCCGGCGCGGCAGCGGCACCGGGGGGAGGAAGCTCGCGCCATCGTCGTCGCGCAGCGGGTGCCCGTCCTCTCCCAGGCGCGCGGTCGGCGCATCGGGCGTGCACAGCGCGAAATGGATGCCCTGCGGCAGCGCGCCCTCGGCGATCGGCGGCCGGTCGAAAGTCGCCAGCCAGCGGGCGGCGAGCGCCGGGTCGAGCCTGTCGCGGCGGCGCTCCTCACGCCCGACCCACGCTTGCCAATCGCTCACGCGGCGCGCTCGAAGATCGCCGCCATCCCCTGGCCGCCGCCGATGCACATCGTCTCGAGGCCGTAGCGCGCGCCGCGGCGGTGCATCTCGTGCGCCATGTCGGCGAGGATGCGCAGGCCGGTCGCGCCGATCGGATGGCCGAGGCTGATGCCCGATCCGTTGAGGTTGAGGATGTCGCGGCGGCTGTCGTCCTTGCTCCAGCCCCACCCTTCGAGCACCGCGAGGACCTGCGGCGCGAACGCCTCGTTGAGCTCGACCAGCTCGATCTGGTCCCAGCTCATGCCGGTGCGCGCGAACAGCCGCGCGACCGCGGGGACCGGGCCGATGCCCATCCGGCTCGGGTCGCACCCGGCCGCGGCGTAGCCGGTGAACCACAGCATCGGTTGCAGCCCGAGCTCGGCGAGCTTGTCCTCGGCGACCACCAGGCACGCGGCCGCCGCGTCGTTCTGCTGGCTGGCGTTGCCCGCGGTGACCACTCCGCCCTCGAGCGGGCGCAAGCGCCCAAGCGATTCCATGCTGGCGTCGGGTCGGAAGCCCTCGTCCCTGGCGAACACCAGCGGCTCGCCCCGCTTCTGCGGCACCTCGACCGGAACAAGCTGGGCGTCGAATTTGCCCGCCTCCCAGGCGGCTGCGGCGTTCCGGTGCGATCTGACCGCGTATTCGTCGGCCTGCTCGCGGGAGATGCCGTAGTCCTTGGCGAGATTCTCGGCGGTCTCGATCATCCCGCTGATCACCCCGAAGCGGCTGGTCGGCTGGCTCATCAGGCGCCCCCGCGAAAGGCGGTCCCACAGCTCGACGTTGCCGGCCTTGACCCCCCCGCGCAGCGCGGTGGTGTAGTGCTCGACGTTCGACATGCTCTCGCAGCCGCCGGCGACGACGACGTCGGCGTGTCCCGCCTCGATCATCATCGCCGCGCTCGCCACCGCCTGCAGGCCCGAGCCGCAGCGCCGGTCGAGCTGGTAGCCGGGCACCTCGAGCGGCAGCCCCGCGGCAAGCCAGCTCCAGTGGCCGATCGCCGGCGCCTCGCCGTTGCCGTAGCCCTGGCTGAAGACGACGTCGTCGACCCGCGCCGGGTCGATGCCCGAGCGCTCGATCAGGGCTTTGAGGATCACCGCGCCGAGCTCGCCCGCGGCGAGCGGAGCGAGCGTCCCCTGGAACCGCCCCACCGGGGTGCGCAAGGGACTGACGATGGCCGCGCGGCGTTTGCTCATTTCTTTCTCCAACGGGCTCAGGCTTTCCGACGAAAGTCCTTCTCGTCGCTTGCCGCCACCACACCCCGATCAATCAGCTCGCCAATCGCTCCGCTCGACAGACCCAGCCGTTCGCCGAGCACTTCCTCGCTATGCTGGCCCAGATAGGGCGCGGGCGCGGGATCGCCAGCGGCCTGCCCGCCCAGATGGGCGAGCGAGCGCGGTGCGGGATAGGCGAATTCGCTCGGGTTCGCGGGCGAGGGGCCGAACAGCGGGTTGCCTGCGACCAGCGCGGAATCGTTCGCGGCCTCGAACATCGTGCGGTACCGCTCGTACGTGGCGCCCGCCTTCGTCAGCCGCTCGGCGAGATCGGCGTAGTCGAGCCGGCCCGCAGCCTGCTGGACGATGGCGAACAGCGCCTCGCGGTGGACGAAGCGGTTGTGGTCCGAGCGAGCGAACTCCACCCCGGTCTCGGCCTCGAGCGCGGCGACCGGCCCGGCGATTTCGAGCGCGGATACCATCGCGTGCCACTGGTTGGGGGTCAGCACCGCGACCATGAACCGCTGGCCGTCGCGGCTGACGAAATCGCGCCCGAGCGCGCCCCAGATCGCGTTGCCGAGCCGTGGGCGATCCGCGCCCCGATAGAGCATTTCGGCAAGCGCGCCCGAGTTGGCGACGGTGCCGATCATCACATCGCCCAGTGGCACCCTCACCTCGCTCCCCTCCCCGCTTGCCGCGCGGTGGTGGAGCGCGGCCATCAGCGCGAACGCGCAATAGGCGCCGGTGATGAAGTCCCACGCGGGGAGCACCTGGTTGACCGGCGGGGCAGTCTCCGCGTCCCATTCGGCGGGCCCGGTCATCAGCGGGTAACCGCTCGCCGCGTTGACGGTGAAATCCATCGCCTGGCGCCCGTCGTGCCAGCCCATGATCCGCACCGAGACCAGGTCGGGCCGCCCCGCGCTGACCGCCGCGTGGCTGAGGAAGCTCTTCTCCGGGAGGTTGGTGATCAGCTGGCCGGTGGCGCGCGCCAGCTCGACAGCGAGCTCGCGCCCCTCCCCAGACCGCAGGTCGAGCGCGACCGATTTCTTCGCGCGGTTGAGGTTCTCCCACGCCAGGCTGCGGCCTTCGGCGGTGAGCATGTAGCGATCGTAATCGAGCCCGCCGCCGATCTGGTCGACGCGGATGACCTCGGCCCCCATCTGCGCGCAGTAGAGCCCGGCGGTGGGCGAGGCGACGAAGCTCGAGACTTCGACGATCGAGAGGTCGGAGAGGAGATTATACACGGCGCCGCGCCCACCCCGCTGCGACTAGCCAGCGAGCTGGCAAGTCTCGCTCCCCTCCCGCTCGCGGGAGGGGCCGGGGGTGGGCCAGTCCGGAGCGAAGGTTCACGCCCCCGCCTGGAAATCGCGCAGCATGTGCTTGGCGATCTGCAGCTGGAGGATTTGCGTGGTGCCTTCGTAGATGCGGTAGATGCGCGCGTCGCGGAAGAAGCGCTCGGCGTCGTACTCGGCGAGATAGCCCGCGCCGCCGTAGATTTGCACCACGCGGTCGACCACGCGACCGCACATCTCGCTGGCGAAGACCTTGAACGCCGCGGCCTTCCTCAGGATGCTCTCGCCCGCATCGGCGCGCGCCGTCACGTCGGCCATCATGCACTCGGCGGCGTAGATCTCGGTCTCGCTGTCGGCGAGCATCGCCTGGATCAGCTGGAAGTTGGCGATCGGCTCGCCGAACGCCTTGCGCTCGGTGGCATAGCGCAGCGCCGAATCGAGCGCCCGGCGGGCGTAGCCGGTCGCCGCCGCGCCGACCGAGATGCGCCCGTTGTCGAGGCTCTTCATCGCGAACACGAAGCCCTTGCCGGTCTCCCCGCCAAGCAGCGCCTCGCCCGGCACGTGCACGTCTTCCAGGATCACGTCGGCGATGTGGCTGCCGGCCTGGCCCATCTTGTGATCGGGGCTGCCGACGGTGACGCCCGGCGCGTCCATCGGCACGATGAACGCGGAGACGTGCGCGTTCCTTGGCAGGTTGTCCTTTTCCGTGCGGGCCATGATCAGCCCGACGCGCGCGTGCGGTGCGTTGGTGATGTAGCGCTTGGTGCCGTTGAGCACCCAGCCGTTGCCATCCGGGTCCGGCCGCGCGGTGGTCGCCATCGCCGCGCTGTCGCTGCCGCTGCCGGGCTCGGTCAGGCCGAAGCAGGCGATCTCGCCGGCGGCGATGCGCGGCCACCACTCGGCTTTCTGCGCCTCGGTCCCGCCGTTCTTGATCGCGCTGTTGAACATGCCGACGTTGATCGAGAAGATCGAGCGATAGGCGGGTGCGGCGTAGGCCATCGTCTTGACCACCCGCGCGTATTGCGAGGTGCTGAGGCCGGCGCCGCCGTAGTCCTCGGGCACGGTGAGCCCGAACAGGCCCATTTCGCGCATTTCCTCGACGATCGCGTCGGGGATGCGGTCGGCCGCGATCACCTCGCGCTCGGCGGGAATCAGCCGCTCGCGCACGTAGCGCTCGAGCTGGCCGAGGAACTGTTCGAACAGCTCGGGGTCCATACCGCTCATTGCGTCTCGTCCTTGTCCGGGGCGGCTGCATCGGCCTGCCCGGTGGCCGGCGAAGACCGGCGCCGCTGCTCGATCATCTCGGCAGCCTCGTCGAGCGCCTTCGCCTCCCCCACCGTCACCCCGCCCGGACCCGGATCGTTCTCGCTCGGGCCGCAGGCGGCGAGGAGGGCGAGCGGGGCGAAGGCGAAGCGGCGCATCGCCGCTGCATACCCTACCCGCGAAAAAGGAAAAGCGGGCGAATCGCCTCCGCGATCCGCCCGCTCGCCGGGGCTTATGCCCGTCGGTGCTACTCGGTCTTGGTCGCTTCCTCGGCGGCGGCGGCGGCTTCCTGCGCGCGCGCGGCGACGTCGGCGGCGTTCTCGCCCGCTTGCTCGGCGGTCGCCTGGGCGGCTTCCTCGACCTCGGCCGCTGCCTCCTGCGTGGCGTTGGCGGTGGGATCGGCGACCGGCTCGGCGGTCACCCCGGTCATCGCCTCGTCGGCCGGCATTTCGACCGTGTCGGGCTCGGCGGCGGTCGAGGCGTCGTCGGTGTCGCCGCACGCGGCGAGCGCGCCGAGCAGCAGGACGGGGGCAAGCGCGAATTTCTTCATCGATCGTCTCCTTGACGCGCCGGGGGAGGGGGTGGCGCGTGCGGGTGCGGCATTACCGCCGCCACAATCGCGCCGCAATCGTGTCTGTCCACAAGCGGCGCATTTCCTTGCGCGCCGGCGGGTGCCAAGGCCCGGGCGATGGCGACGTGCGCTCCACCCGATCTCGCTGCCGATCTCGGCCTCGCCCGCGCGCGGCTGCGGGCGGTGTTCGGGTTCGACGACTTCCGCGGCGTCCAGCCGCAAGTGATCGCGCGCGTGCTCGCCGGGCGCTCGACGCTCGCGGTGATGCCGACCGGGGCGGGCAAGTCGCTGACCTATCAGCTTCCCGCGACGATGCTGCCGGGCACCTGCGTGGTGGTGAGCCCGCTGATCGCGCTGATGCACGATCAGCTGCGCGCCGCGCGCGCCAACGGCATCGCCGCCGCCACGCTGACCAGCGCCGATGCCGACTGGCGCGAGACGATCGAGGCGTTTCGCGCCGGTTCGCTCGACCTGCTCTACGTCGCGCCCGAGCGCGCCAGCCAAGCGGCGTTTCGCGAGCTGCTGGGGAGCGCGCCGATCGCGCTGTTCGCGATCGACGAGGCGCACTGCGTTTCCGAATGGGGGCACGATTTCCGCCCCGACTATCGCCAGCTGCGCCCGCTGATGGACGCCTTTGCCGATGTCCCCCGGCTGGCGCTGACCGCCACCGCCGACGCGCACACCCGCGCCGACATTCTGGTCCAGCTCGGCATCCCGGAAGACGGCGCGATCGTCGCCGGGTTCGACCGGCCCAACATCCGCTACGCCATCCGCCACCGCGACAATGCGGTCCGCCAGATCGCCGCGCTGATGGCCGAGCAACCGGGGCCGGGGATCGTCTATGCCCCGACCCGCGCGAAAGTCGAGAAGCTCGGCCAGCAGCTCGCGCGCGCGAGCGGGCGCGAGCTGCTCCCGTACCACGCCGGGCTCGAGCCCGCGGTCCGCGCGGCCAACCAGGCCGCGTTCGTCGCCAGCGAGGACACGGTGATCGTCGCCACGGTGGCCTTCGGCATGGGGATCGACAAGCCCGACGTGCGCTTCGTCGCCCATGCCGGCATCCCGAAGTCGATCGAGGCGTACTATCAGGAAACCGGCCGCGCCGGGCGCGACGGCGATCCGGCGCAGGCGGTGATGCTGTGGGCGGCGGGCGATTTCGCCACCGCCCGGCAGCGGCTCGCCGAAGTGCCCGATGAGCGCCGCGCATCCGAACGCGCGCGGCTCGACGCGCTTGCCGGCCTGGTCGAGACCCCCGGCTGCCGCCGCGCGGTGCTGCTGCGGCATTTCGGCGAGCACCCGGCGGGGCAATGCGGCAACTGCGACAACTGCCTCCAGGCGCCCGGCGTGCTCGACGCCACCGAGCTTGCCCGCAAGCTGCTCTCGGCCGCCTATCGCACCGGACAGAGCTTCGGCTTCGGCCACCTCGCCAAAGTGCTCACCGGCGCCGCCGACGAGCGCGTGGTCCAGCGCGGGCACGACCGCCTGAGCGTGTTCGGCATCGTCGGCGCGGAGGAGGCGCGGCTGCTCCAGCCGCTCGCCAGGGCGCTCCAGGCGCGCGGCAGCCTGACCGCGACCGAGCACGGCGGGCTGCAGCTCGGCGGCGATGCCAAGGCGATCCTCAAGGGCGAGACGAAAGTCGAGATCGTCCTCGCGCCCGAGCGCTCCGGGCGCGCCCGGCGCCGAAGCGGAGAGGCGAACCCGGTCGGCGATCCGCTGTTCGAGGCGCTGCGCGAGGTGCGCAGGGACCTCGCCCGCGCGGCCGGACTGCCGCCGTACGTGATCTTCCACGACGCCACCTTGCGCGAGATGGCGGCGGCAAAACCGACCAGCCGGCGGGAGCTGGGCGAGATTCAGGGCGTCGGCGCCAAGAAGCTCGAAGCCTATGGCGATGCGTTCCTCGAGGCGATCCGCAACCACGCTTGACTCCACGCCCTGATGATGTGAAAGTGATATCACTTTGATAGGGAGTGTCTCGTCATGTCGGTGGAAATGAAGGGGATGAACGTCAGCCGCGAACGCCCGGCGAGCACGTTCAACGGATTTGCGATGCTGGCGGTGTCGCTCGCCCTGCTGGCGCTCGCGGTCTGGCGCTTCGCGCTGTTCGTGCAGCTCGCCAAGGCCGACCAGCCGGGCGCCGGGCCCGAAGCGGGGATTGCCATCGCGGTGCTGGCGATCGCGATCGTGGCGCTGGCGGGATTCTACATGATCCAGCCGAATCAGGCGGCGGTGATTACCCTGTTCGGCGCCTACCGCGGCACCGATCGGACCGAAGGGCTGCGCTGGGTGTGGCCGTGGATGGGCCGCAAGAAAATCTCGGTCCGCGCGCACAACGTCCATTCCGAACGGGTCAAGATCAACGACCTCAAGGGCAACCCGATCGACATCGCCTGCAACGTCGTCTGGCGCGTCGCCGACACCGCCCAGGCAGCGTTCGACGTCGAGGACTTCAAGGAGTTCGTGAACATCCAGATCGAGGCCGGCTTGCGCACGGTCGGCGCGCGGCACCCCTACGACGACCTCGAGGAGGAAGAGGTGACGCTGCGCGGCAGCCCCGACGTGGTCAACGGGGAGCTTCAGGCCGAGCTCAACGACCGGCTGCGGGTGGCGGGCATCGTGGTCGACGAGGCGGGCCTCACCCACCTCGCCTACGCCGCCGAGATCGCCGGGGCGATGCTGCGCCGCCAGCAGGCCGAGGCGGTGATCGCCGCGCGCGCCAAGCTGGTGATGGGCGCGGTCAGCATGGTCGAGATGGCGCTCACCAAACTGAGCACCGACGGCATCGTCGAGCTCGACGACGAGCGCCGCGCGACGATGGTCTCCAACCTGATGGTCGTGCTGTGCGGCGAGCGCGAGGCGCAGCCGGTGGTCAACGCCGGAACGCTTTACCAGTAGCGCGGCGATGGCTTCGGTGCGCAAGAAGGCTTTCGCCCTCCGCCTCGATCCGGCGACGTTCGCCGCGGTCGAGCGGCTGGCGAGCGCCGAGCTGCGCAGCGCCAACGCCCAGATCGAGATGCTGCTGCGCGAGGCGCTCGGCGCGCGGGGCGTGAAGGTGGAACCCGGCAGGCCCGCGCCGCGGGGACGCCCGCCCGAGAATTGACCCGGGCGGGCGACCCCGGCGAGGACACGGAGCTTGCGCTCGCTCCCGGTCAGGTATCGAAAAAGTCCACCGCGCCGGTGTCGAGGTCGTAGTACGCCCCCACCACCCGCAAGCTCTTGTCGGCGAGCGGCGTGGCGAGCAGCGGATCCTTGGTCTGCCGCAGCGCGCTGGCGACACGGCTCACGTTGAGATGGATCGCGCGGTCGAGCAGGTCCTCGCCGGCGGACTGGCGGGCCTTCGCATCGATCGAAGCCGGCAGGATCGGCTGGACCATGCGCAGCAGCGACGGCGGCAACTGGGCGTTGTCGTTCACCACCGCGTTGGAGGCCGCCACCGCGCCGCATTTCTCGTGGCCGAGAACCACGATCAGCGGGACCTTCAGCTCGGCGACGGCATACGCGAGCGAGCCGAAGCCCGCATCGTCGACATAGTTTCCGGCGGTCCGCACGATGAACAGGTCGCCCAGGCCGGTTCCGAACAGATACTCGGGCCCGACCCGGGAATCGGCGCACCCGACCAGCGCCGCGAAGGGGGTCTGCCCCTTGGCGATCTGCAGGCGGCGGCGGGCCGAGATGTCCGCCCCGGGCACGTCGTCCGCGAGGAACCTTGCGTTGCCTTCGCGCAGCCGGGCAAGCGCCTGGTCGGGGGTCAGGCCGGATCCGGTGGTCACAGCGGCGGATACGGGGCGGACGCCCGCTCCGGCGACCGTCGCCACCGCGCCAACGGTGGCGGCCGCGCCGAGCATCTGGCGTCGATTGAGATCGGGCATGCATTCATTCTCCTCGGGTTGGGGCGGGATAGACGGAAGCGGGGCCGGACGGCAGCTGCGGCGCGGCATCCTCGCCATGGCGGGTCTTCCACAACGAATAGAGCACGCCGCCTGCGATCAGCGCGGCCGTGACGCCGAGGCTGAGCGCCGGAGGGAACTTGTCCCCGCCCATCACGAAGTCCGACACGAAGATCTTGGCGCCGATGAACACCAGCACCGCGGCCAGCGCGTATTTGAGGTAGTAGAACCGGTGCACCATCGCGGCGAGCGCGAAGTACAGCGCGCGCAGGCCGAGGATGGCCATGATGTTGCTGGTGTAGACGATGAAGGTGTCGGTGGTGATGGCGAAGATCGCCGGCACGCTATCGACCGCGAACACCAGGTCGGCGAGGTTGATCACCACCAGCGCGAGGAACAGCGGGGTGGCGGCGGTCACCAGCCGGCCGGTCTTCTCGTGGGGCACCTTCACGAAAAAGCGCTGCGCGTGCAGCTCCTTCGTCACCCGCATATGGGCGGAGATCCAGCGCACCACCGGATTGCTCGCAATGTCGGGCTGATGGTCGCCCGCGAAGAACATCTTGATTCCGGTGAACACCAGGAACGCGGCGAAGATGTACAGCACCCAGTATGCCTCGGCGACCAGCGCCGCGCCGCCCGCGATCATGATCCCGCGCAGCACGATCACCGCGATGATGCCCCACAGCAGCGCGCGGTACTGAAACTTGGCGGGGATCGCGAAGTAGGTGAAGATCAGGCTGATCACGAACACATTGTCGATCGACAGCGCCTTCTCGATGAAGAACCCGGTGTAGTACTTCATGCCGAGGTCGGCGCCGCGCTCGGCCCAGGTCCACGCCCCGAACGCCAGCGCGACGGCGATGTAGAACGCGCTGAGTTTCAAGGATTCGCCGATCCCCATCTCGCGGTCCTCCTTGTGGAGGACGCCGAGGTCGAAGACCGTCAGCGCGACCACGAGAGCAAGGAAGGCGAGCCAGAACCACAGCGGGGTGCCGAGCCAGTCGGCGGTCAGAAATTCCATCGATTACGTCCTGTTTTCAAGCCGAGCCGGCGCCGTGCGGGTCTTCCACAGCGACCAGCCGATGCCCGCCGCAGATCTTCGGCGCGAACGCGCAACAACGCGGCGGCCGGGCCACCGCGCTGCTGGCGTGCGCGACGATGCTATCCGCGAGCCGGCTGCTTGCGGCGCAAGGGCGCCGCCAGGCGATCCTTGAGCGCGAGCTTGAGCTTCTTGAGCCGCGCGATCTCGAACGGATCGGCGGTGCGCAGCCGCTGGATCAGCCGCAGCCGCTCGTCGAGCTTCTGATGGCGCTCGAGCAGGCGGAAATAACGATCGGACATGGTAACGCTCCCTATCGAACACGAGTGCAGTTCGATCGGATGCGCCGATACCGAGCGCGTCGGGGTTCAGGGGGGAGGAAAGACCCCGGGGCCCGGCATCGGCAACATCCGATGCGGTCCGACATCACGCGAGCGCCAGGCCATGCCACAGCGCCGCGCCAGAGGGGCCCGGTCCGCTCCATATAAATGCCCAAGCAAGGGGATGGTTTCAAGACGCCGGCGAAAAAATCGGCTCGATGCGGCGGATGGCAGGTCCGCGCCGGTTCTTAGGCGGCTGTTAACCCTTTTCGCGTAGCGCGGGCGTCATGGACAGCCTCGCCCGCGAACCGCTCGCCCGCCCTTCGTCTGTGCTCGTCTGGGCGCTCGGCGCGCTGGCGGTGGCGGCGATCCCCGTCGCCACGCTGGTCGCGCAAGCGCCGGCCCCAGCGTTCACCGTGGTCGAGACCGGCCGCGGGTTCGCCTCGCTGCAGGGCGCGGTCGATGCGATCGGCGCCGGCCAGGGCACGGTGGCGATCGCGCCGGGGACGTATCGCCAGTGCGCGGTGCAGGAGGCGGGCACGGTGACCTACCTCGCCGCCGAGCCGGGCCGGGTGGTGTTCGAGCGCACCGCGTGCGAAGGCAAGGCGGCGCTGGTGCTGCGCGGGCGCACGGCGCGCGTCGCCGGGATCGTGTTCAGCGGCATCGCCGTCCCGGATCGCAACGGCGCGGGCATCCGGCTCGAGCAGGGCGATCTCACCGTCGCGCAAAGCTGGTTCCGCGACAGCGAACAGGGCATCCTCACCGCCGACGACCCGGGCGGCACGATCGTGATCGACAAGAGCACGTTCTCGGGGCTCGGCAACTGCGAGAACGAGGCGGGCTGCGCGCATTCGCTCTATGTCGGCGATTACGGCCGCCTGCGGGTGACCCGCACCCGCTTCGAGCGCGGCACCGGCGGACACTATCTCAAGGCCCGCGCGCGGCGGGTCGAGGTCGCGGCCAACAGCTTCGACGATTCGGCCGGCAGAAGCACCAACTACATGATCGATCTGCCCGAAGGGGCGAGCGGGCAGATCACCAACAACTGGTTCGTGCAAGGGCGCGACAAGGAGAACTACTCGGCGTTCATCGCGGTCGGGGCCGAGGAAGTCAGCCACAGCTCGGACGGGCTGCAGATCGCGGGCAACGACGCGCGCTTCGCGCCCGACGTGCGCCGCTCGAGCGCGTTCGTCGCCGACTGGACCGGGGCGCGGCTGGCACTCGGGCCGAATGCGCTGGGGACCGGGCTCAAGCCGTTCGAGAAGCGCTGAGGGGCCCGAGGCGGAACCGCGGGCGCCCTCGGCCGGTTGAGCCGGCATGGCAGGCGGTTGGACCCGCGACGGCGCGGTGCAGGATCAGATCGACGACACAGGC
>JBHWTG010000225.1:0-7366 GCA_043427735.1 Tsuneonella sp.
CCTGTGTCCGACGGCGTGCTGCTCGATGCCTCGCGGATCGCGGCGGCGAGCGGGGTGACGCTCGCCATCGACAGCGCCGTGGTGCCGATCGCCGCGCCCGAAAGCCGCCGCGCCGAAGCGCTGCGCTGGGGCGACGACTACGCATTGCTGTTCACCGCGCCGATGGACTTCCCGTTGCCGGTCCCGGCGGCGTGCATCGGCACGGTCTTGCACCAGCACGAGCACCCGCTGCTGCTCGACGGGGCGCCTCCCGCCCCCGGCGATACGCTCGGCTACATCCACGCCGCGCCATAGCCCGGGAAAGCCCGCGCTTTCGGCCTTGCGCGCGAAAGTCGCTCGCCTATAGCTGCCGGCCTCTTTGCCGCCCGGAGGCGCGGCATCTTCCAGGTTAAGCAGGAGGGGACTTACCCGTGGATCTGGTTCTCATTTCGATCGGCCTCGGCGCGCTCGCCGTGGTTTACGGCTGGCTCACCAGCATGCAGGTGCTGCGCGCGCCCGCCGGCAACGAGAAGATGCAGGCGATCGCCGCGGCGATCCAGGAAGGCGCGCAAGCTTATCTGCGCCGCCAGTACACCACCATCGGCGTGGTCGGCATCGTCGTGGCGGTGCTCGTCGGATACTTCCTCGGGCCGGTGAGCGCTTCGGGTTTCGTGCTCGGTGCGATCCTCTCGGGCGTCGCGGGGTTCATCGGGATGAACATTTCGGTGCGCTCGAACGTGCGCACCGCGCAGGCCGCCTCGACCGGGCTGCAGCAAGGGCTGACGCTTGCGTTCCGCGCCGGGGCGATCACCGGCATGCTGGTGGCGGGTCTCGCGCTGCTCGCGATCGCGGTGTTCTTCTACGTTCTCACCGGCCCGATGGGCGAGGCGGCCAACAGCCGCGAGGTGATCGACGCGCTGGTTTCGCTCGCGTTCGGCGCCTCGCTGATCTCGATCTTCGCGCGCCTGGGCGGCGGCATCTTCACCAAGGCCGCCGACGTCGGCGCCGACCTGGTGGGCAAGGTCGAGGCGGGCATCCCCGAAGACGATCCGCGCAACCCGGCGGTGATCGCCGACAACGTGGGCGACAACGTCGGCGACTGCGCGGGCATGGCGGCCGACCTGTTCGAGACTTACGTCGTCACCGTGGGGGCGACGATGGTGCTCACCGCGCTGCTGCTGAAGGGCCTCGGCGACCTGCTGATGCCGATGATGGCGCTGCCGCTGCTGATCGGCGGGGTGTGCATCGTTACCTCGATCATCGGCACTTACTTCGTCCGCCTCGGCGGTGGCACGAACGTGATGGGCGCGATGTACAAGGGCTTCCTGGTGTCGGCGGTGCTCGCGGTCCCGGCGATCTGGTTCGCCATGACGCTCGCCCTCGGCAGCGATCTGGGCGCGAACATCGGCGGAACCGAATCCTTCACCGCCAATCCCGACGGCAGCGTGACCGAGAGCCTGACCGGCGCGTTCACCGGCTGGGATCTGTTTCTCTGCGCGGTCCTCGGCCTGGTCATCACGGGCCTCATCATCTGGATCACCGAGTACTACACCGGGACCAAGTATCGCCCGGTGCGCTCGATCGCCAAGGCGAGCGAGACCGGCCACGGGACCAACGTGATCCAGGGCCTTGCGATCAGCATGGAAGCGACCGCGCTGCCGACGCTGGTGATCGTCGCGGGAATCGTCATCGCCTACGAGCTCGCCGGGCTGATGGGCATCGCCTATGCGGCGACCGCGATGCTGGCGCTGGCGGGCATGGTGGTGGCGCTCGACGCCTATGGTCCTGTCACTGACAACGCCGGCGGCATCGCCGAAATGGCCGGCCTCGACGACAGCGTGCGCGAGAAGACCGACCTGCTCGACGCGGTGGGCAACACCACCAAGGCGGTGACCAAGGGCTATGCGATCGGATCGGCCGGCCTCGCCGCGCTGGTCCTGTTCGCCGCCTACACTACCGACTTGCGCGAGTTCTTCCCCGGGCTGACGGTCGATTTCAGCCTCGAGAACCCGTACGTCATCGTCGGCCTGCTGCTCGGCGCGCTGCTGCCCTACCTGTTCGGATCGATGGGCATGACCGCGGTCGGCCGTGCGGCGGGCGATGTGGTGATCGACGTGCGCGAGCAGTTCCGCACCAACCCCGGCATCATGACCTACGAGACCAAGCCCGACTACGCGCGCACGGTCGATCTGGTGACCAAGGCGGCGATCAAGGAGATGATCGTCCCCTCGATGCTGCCGGTGCTCGCCCCGATCGTGGTCTATTTCGCGATCACCGCAATCGCGGGACAGGAGAACGGCTTCGCCGCGCTGGGCGCACTGCTGCTCGGGGTGATCGTCGGCGGGCTGTTCGTCGCGCTCAGCATGACCGCCGGCGGCGGCGCGTGGGACAACGCCAAGAAGTACATCGAGGACGGCCATCACGGCGGCAAGGGCTCGGAAGCCCACAAGGCCGCGGTGACCGGCGACACCGTGGGCGATCCCTACAAGGACACCGCAGGCCCGGCCGTGAACCCGATGATCAAGATCACCAACATCGTCGCGCTGCTGCTGCTCGCGGCTCTGGCCGCCGGGAACGCCGCCACCTGAGGGGTGGCGACAGCGCAGCGGGCGCGAACCAGGCCCGCTCGCGCTGTTAAGGGAATCGCACAGCCCCGCCCCGTTTTCGGACGGGGCGGGGTTTTTGCTGCCGGCGTTAAACCTTCCTCCAGCGCCCTGCGCTAGGCGCGGGCGCAGTGGATGAGCCGCGCGCCTTTACCCCGTCGCCCCCCGCCCCGACGCGGTTCGCCGTCGGACCCTGGCGGGCTTTCGCCGACCATGCCGGGTGGGACGCGCTCGCCGTCCGCGCCGCCGAGCCCAACCCGTTCGCCGAACGCTGGTGCCTCGAGGCGGGCCTGCGGGCGTTCGACCCAGGTGCGACGGTGCAGCTTGCCGTACTGACGGTAGACGGCGCACTCGCCGGGATCATGCCGCTCGCGCGCCAACCGCGCTACGAACGATACCCGCTCCCCCATCTTGCCAACTGGAGCCACGCCAACGCTTTCTGCGGTGCGCCGCTGGTCGCCGCGCGGCAAGAGCATGCGTTCTGGCGCGAGCTCCTGCGGTGGGCGGACTCGCGCCCGCGGGCCGCGCTGTTCCTCCATCTCGCGCAACTCCCCGCCGACGGCCCGCTCTACGCCGCGCTGCGCGATGTCTGCGCGGCCGAGCGCCGGGCTGCCGCGGTGGTGCAGCGAACCGAGCGGGCGATGCTCGGCTCCGGCCTTTCGCCCGGGGAATACTTCGACGCCTCGCTGAGCGGCAAGAAGCGCAAGGAGCTGCGCCGCCAGTTCGCGCGGCTGTCCGAACAGGGCGAGTTGCGGTTCGAGCGGTGTCACCACGCCGAAGGACTCGAGGAATGGGCCACCGGCTTCCTGCGGCTCGAGCGCCAGGGCTGGAAGGGCAGCGAAGGCTCCGCGCTCGCCTGCGATCCGGCCAAGGCCGCATTCTTCCGCAATGCGCTGGCGGGGGCCGCGGCCGCGGGCCGGCTTGAACGGCTGGCGATCACCCTCGACGGCGCGCCGATCGCGATGCTGGCGAACTTCCTGACCCCGCCCGGCGCCTACAGCTTCAAGACCGCATACGACGAACGCTACGCGCGCTTCTCGCCCGGGGTGCTCTTGCAACGCGAGAACCTCGCGCTGCTCGCACGCGAGGACATTGCCTGGGCCGACAGTTGCGCCGCGGCCGACCACCCGATGATCGAGCGCATCTGGCGCGAGAAGCGCCGCATGGTGCGCGTCAGCGTCGCGATCGGCGGCCCGCTGCGCCGCGCCGCCGCCGCAGCCTTGTTTCGCGCGGAGACCCGCGGCCCGCTGGAAGGATTGTAGCAATGGACGCACGCACCGGATTCACCGCGCTCGACCGCGCCGTTTTCTCCCCCGAAGCACGCACCGCCTTCGCCGCGGCATATCCGGAGACACCCGGGGTGATCGCGCACCGGCTCGGCGATCACCCGCTGCTGACGCTCGACGCGCTGGCCGCGCTCGCCGGGCAGCTCCCCGAGGCCTCGATCGAATACAACCGCGGCGACCTGCCGATCGGGGTCGACGGCAAGCCGGGCGGCACCGGCATCTCGATCGAGGACACCATCCGCCATATCGCCACCAGCAACAGCTGGGCCGTGCTCAAGAACATCGAGCAGGCGACCGAATACCGCGCGCTGCTCCTCGGGCTGCTCGAAGAGCTGCGCCCGGCGATCGAGGCCAGGACCGGGTCGATGCTGCGCCCGCAGGGCTTCGTGTTCATCTCCAGCCCGGACGCGGTGACGCCGTATCACTTCGATCCCGAGCACAACATCCTGCTCCAGCTGGTAGGCCGCAAGACGATGACCCAGTTCCCCGCAGGCGACAGTCGCTATGCGCCCGACACGACGCACGAGAGCTACCATAGCGGGGGCCCGCGCGAGCTGACCTGGCGCGACGAGCTGGCGGACGGCGGCACCGCGTTCGCGCTCGGCCCTGGCGACGCGCTGATGGTGCCGGTGATGGCGCCGCACTTCGTGAAGAACGGCCCCGAGAGCTCGATCTCGCTGTCGATCACCTGGCGCAGCGACTGGTCGTTCGCCGAGGCCGACGCGCGCTGCTGGAACGGGCTCGTGCGCAAGGCCGGGCTCGCGCCGCGCGCGCCCGGCCGCTGGCCGTCGAGCAACCGGGGCAAGGCCTTCGCCTGGCGGGCGTGGCGGCGGTTGACCGGCGCCGGTTGACGGGCGCGTAAAGGCGGCTCAATGCCGCGGCGATGACCGACACACCGACCGACGCCGAGCTCGTCGCCGATCTCCTCGCACTGCTCGACCCCGCGCCCCTCGGCCCCGACCGCTTCGAAGGCCCGCGCAAGAAAGGCGGCGTCGGCCGCGTGTTCGGCGGGCAGGTCATCGGCCAGGCGCTGATCGCGGCCGAGCGCACGGTGGACGAAGACCGCGCGGCGCACTCGCTCCACGCCTACTTCCTGCGCGGCGGGAGCGAGGACCATCCGATCGAGCTCGCGGTCGACCGCCAGCTCGACGGCGGCAGCTTCTCCAACCGCCGAGTCGTCGCCGCCCAGCCCGGCCCAGATGGCGCGATGCAGCCGATCCTCAACCTCGCGGCGAGCTTCCAGAAGCACCAGCCCGGGCTCGAGCACGAGCGGGCCGAGCCGCCGGCGGTGCCCGGCCCCGACGCGCTGCGCAGCGACGAGGAGCTGCGGCTCGAGATCGCCGACACGATGCCCGAGCGGGTGCGGCACATCTTCACCGAGCCGCGCCCGATCGAAATCCGCGCAACCACCCCGCGCCATTGGCTCAGCACCGGCCCGCAGGAGCCGGTCCAGCATTCGTGGTTTCGCGCCCGTAGCGCTCTGCCCGACGATCCGCGCATCCACCGCGCGGTGCTCGCCTACCTCTCCGATATGCAGCTCCTCGGCACCAGCATCATGCCGCACGGCCTTTCGTGGATGCGCGGGGAGGTGAAGAGCGCCAGCCTCGACCACGCGACCTGGTTCCACGCGCCGTTCCGCGCTGACCAATGGCTGCTCTACTCCTGCGACAGCCCCTGGTCGGGCGGGAGCCGGGGGTTCAACCGCGGGCAGATCTTTCAGGACGGGCGCCTGGTGGCGAGCGTGGCGCAGGAAGGCATGATCCGGCGAAACGAGCCGCGCCAGCGGTGAAGCCGCGGGCGGGCTAACCGGCTCTTAACCCCGCCCGGCGACTGTGCGGCGAACGACGCACAGGGGAATCGGCGGTGACGATCGAGGCGCGGTTCGAGCAGCAGGCCGGCGATGAGCGCGGCGCGCCGCGGCGCACGCTCCATCTCGGCGTCAGCGGACGGCTGGGCGGCGACAGCCGGGCCAAGGCGATCGTGCGCAACCTTTCGGCGACCGGCATGCTGGTCGAGACCGCGACTGCGCTCGCCGAGGGCGAAGCGATCGCGGTCGACCTGCCGCACGCCGGCGAACGGAGCGCCACCGTCGTCTGGGCCGATGCGCCGATGCACGGCTGCCGGTTCGACGAGCCGCTGTCTCCCGCCGCGCTCAGCGCCGCGCGACTGCGCAGCGGCGCGCCGACGGGGGGACTCGACGAGCCAGCCTCGGCCGAGGAATTCGGCGCCCGGCTGCAGCGGCTGCGCCGCGAGCGTGGCCTTTCGCTTGGCGACGTCGCCGCCCGCCTGGGGGTCAGCAAGCCGACCGTGTGGGCCTGGGAGCACGGCAAGTCGCGTCCCGTGGAGCGGCGTCTCGCCGGGCTCGCGCAAGCGCTCGGGGTGACCCCGGGAGGGCTCGAGCCGGCGGCTTCCGGACCTCCCGAGGCGGTCGAGCGCAGCCGCCGCCAGATCGCCCAGGCGTACGGCGTCGAACCCGCGCGCGTGCGGATTATGATCGAGCTCTGACACCGCCGGGTACGCGCCGCCGCGCGCAAAAGCACTTGCAAGTTACCCGCCGGTGCGAAAGAAAACGTGGTTAACGGACCGCGTTTTTCTGTTGATAAGTCAAATCGTTAGCCACGATTTACAAATCGCCTAACGCAGGTCCGCCAACCGATCGGAGGGGCAAGGTAGCCGATCGTTCGAGTCCCCGTCAGCACAGGCTGACGGAAACCGGAGTATCGTTAGCCTTCGACCCGGCGAATCGCCGGGTCGGAGCGCCGGAAGGGGGGCGGCGAAGACTATGTGGGGCAACATCTCGCCGGGCGAATGCTCGGCGCTTTATCGGCTCGTGGCGGAAAGCCCGACCGATCTCGTGCTCAAGACCGACCGCGCGGGGCGGATCGTCCATGCCACCCCCGCGTCCTCCCGGCTCGGGCTCGCGTTCGCGGGCGACCCGGTGGGGCGGCACCTGCTCGAGCTGCTGCATCCGGCCTGCTCGGAAACGGTCCTCGCCGAGCATGCCGCGGCGGTGCGGGGCGCGGCGCGCAGCGGCTGGCTCGAGGTGCTCGCACTGGCGCAGGACGGCGCGCACCGCTGGCTCGAGATGAAGCTCGGCGCGCTGCCGGGATCGGGCGGCGCGCTCGGCATCTTCCGCTCGATCGACGACCGCCGCGCGCTCGAGGACCGGCTGTTCGTCGCGGCGATGACCGATCCGCTCACCCGCCTCACCAACCGCGAGGCGTTCATCCGCATGCTCGCCCACCTCGTCGAGAGCGGCGCCCCGGGCCACGTCGCGCTGTTCGACCTCGACCACTTCCGTTCGATCAACCTCGCGCACGGCCACAGCGGCGGCGACCGGGTGCTGATCGCGTTCGCGCGGCTGCTGCAGAGCCTGCTGCGGCGCGACGACATCGTCAGCCGGATCGCCGGCGGCACGTTCGGGGTGCTGCTGCCCGATGCTGGCGCCGCCACAGCCCAAGCCGCTTGCGCCCGGGTGATCGCGGCGATGGGCGAGGC
>JBHWTG010000226.1:0-3564 GCA_043427735.1 Tsuneonella sp.
TCGGGGCGCGAAAGGGCAATGCCTTGTGCCGCAGGACGTTTTGCGAGCGCGTGAATGGCGCCCGCGCGGCCGCCTTCCAAAGTGCCAATGCGATGGCGCTGGCCGGTTATGACGCCGTGACCCAGCGGCCCGGCGCCGCGATTCGCGTGGAGCACGCCCAGTTCGGGCTGCGCGAGGAGCTGGAGGAAGTCGGGCATCTGGCTCGACAGGCGGATTTCGATCACCCGCCCGGTCATCGCGCGGATTTCGGCCACCGGGGCGAAGTCGAGCGCCAGCGAGGTGCCGCGCAGCTCGCGCAGCGTGCGCCGCAGCGCGTCGCGCACCTGCTCGGCGGTCATCGCCCCGCCGCCGGGCCAGTCCGAATTGCGCAGGCGGAAGATGTACGACAGCCCGTCGTCGGTGACGATCCACCGCTCGGCGAGCGCGGGGACGACTTCGCCGGTCTCGTCGAGCGCGACGAGCCCTTCGGCGGTCGCCGCGCGCATCTGCTGGGCGGGGGGCGGCAGACGCAGCCCGCGCGCGAACAGGTCTTCGGGCTCGCCGATCAGCGCGATGCCCACCGCGCCTTCGTCCTGCCCGGTGCCGCAGCCGGCGAGCAGCAGCGCGGCGGCGGTGGCTACGGCAATGCTGGAGCGAAAGGTCATCGCCGACCCGCCTAGCAGGTTGGCGCGCGGCCGTCAGCGCGGCGGATCAGATCGTCCGCAGCCGCTTGGGATCGGGCTCGTAACCGAGCGGCGAGATCGACGAGGGGCGCACGAAGCGCGGTGCGGTGAGGTCGCCTCCGGGGGCGACCGGGCTGCGCGGCGCCTTGGGATCGATCTCCTCGGCGAACGCGATGCCGAAGCGTTGGTCCTGCACCCACGCGACGCTGGCTTCGACAGGCGGAACATTGCGCAGTTCGACGGTGACGCGCGTGCCGGGCAGCACGCGCAAATCGGTCTCGGCCATCATGCCTCGCGCCGACAGGTTGCGCACGCGCACCCGGTGGACCTCCGGGTCGCCGTCCAGCCGCAGCTCGGCCATCAGGAACAGGCTGTCGCGATTGATGTGCCGTGTGTCGACGCCGGACATTGCGCGCATTGCTCCCGTACTGTGTGCGGACCCGGGCGAGGAGCGATCGCTCGCGCCTTGCCTGGCGATCGGTCTAGCCGCGATTGTCTAAGGAAAATTTAAACCCGCCCGCGGCCGATCGCGCCGGGCGGGGTCAATCGTCGCGCGAGATCTTCTCGCGCCGCTCGTGCGCCTCCTGCGCCTCGACCGTCATCGTCGCCACCGGGCGGGCGACGAGGCGCTTCAGACCGATCGGATCGCCGGTGACCTCGCAGTAGCCGTATTCTCCCGCGTCGATCCGCCGCAGCGCGGCGTCGATCTTGGCGATCAGCTTGCGCTGGCGGTCGCGGGTGCGCAGTTCGATCCCCCAGTCGGTCTCGCTCGAGGCGCGATCGTTCAGGTCGGAATCGCGGATCGGCCCGTCCTGCAGCGATTGCAGCGTGGCGTTGGCGGCCGAGAAGATCGAGCGCTTCCATTCGAGCAGCAGCATGCGGAAATAATCCTGCTGCGCCGGGTTCATGTACTCTTCGTCGTCGGACGGGGCATAATCGGCCGCGAGCGCGCGGCGGGCCTTTTCGAGCACATCGATGTCGTCGGTCGCCAAGCTGGCCATCGTCGTCCTCTGGTCGTCCTGTCCCGTGGCGGGCCCGGGTGCTCCCGGTGCCGCGATGCCGCCGCTGGGCGGGCCTATAGGCACCGCTCCCGGCCCGCACAAGCGGGCATGCGGCAGCTCGCCCCGTAAGCCGGGAAAACTTAAGGTTGGCCGAACGAGCGCCCGCCGGCCCGCAGAAATTGCCCGCCCGATTAACGATTTGTTGACCATAAACCGGTTGAACCGGGATCGAGGCGGCACGGGGGCTCGCCGATTGGGGGGAACGAATTATGGACCTGCGCAAGATCGAGGGCGGCGCGCCCTTTGCCGAGGCCCAGTCCGCCGAGATGCTGGTGGCGCACTGCCTGGCCGCCGCGGCCCAGGGCGACTGCTCGGCGTTCTACGACCTCGGGGTGGCCTATTCGACCGGCAGCCACGGGGTGGCCTGCGACCTCGTCGAGGCGCACAAGTGGTTCAACCTCGCCGCCGCGCGGGGACACGAGGAAGCCGCGTGGTGCCGGGCCGACATCTCCGACGAGATGACCGCGCGCGAGATCGCCGAGGCCCAGCGCCGGGCGCGCCAGTGGCTGCTCGCCGGCGAGCGCCGCGCGGCCTGAGCTAGCCTTTCCGGAACGGGGTGCGCTGCGCGAGCCACTCGGCATCGACCGCGATCCCCTCGCGCTCGCGGCGCAGGAAATCGGCCACCGCGGCGCGAAAGCCCGGATCGGGGATCCAGTGGGCCGAGGTCGTCTGCACCGGCTCGTAGCCGCGGGCGATCTTGTGGGCTCCTTGCGCGCCGGCCTCGACCCGCGCCAGACCCCGCGCGATCGCCTCGTCGATCGCCTGATAGTAGCACAGCTCGAAATGGAGGAAGCGCACCTCCTCGAGGCAGCCCCAGTAGCGGCCGTAGAGCGCGTCCTCGCCGACGAAGTTGAGCGCGCCGGCCACCGCCCGCTCGCCGCGAAACGCCATCACCAGCACGATGTCGCCCGCCATCCGCTCGCCCAGCAGGTCGAACGCAGCGCGGGTCAGATAGGGCCGGCCCCACTTGCGGCTGCCGGTGTCCTGGTAGAACCGCCAGAACGCGTCCCAATGGTCGTGACGAATTTCAGCACCGGACAAGCGACGAATTTCGACGTTTTCCTGCGCCGCGGCGCGCTCCTTGCGGATCGCGCGGCGCTTTCGGCTGGCGAGCGAGCCGAGGAACCCGTCGAACGAGGCGTAGCCGCGATTGGCCCAGTGGAACTGGATGTCGCGCCGGATCAGCCAGCCCGCCGCCTCGAACAGCGGCACTTGCCCGGGTTCCACGAACGTCGCGTGGATCGAGGAGAGCGCGTTGGCGGCGGCGAACTGCTCGGCGAAGCGCAGCAGGGGGATGGCGAGCGCGGGATCGCCGGTCAGCACCCGCGGCCCGCTTGCGGGCGTGAACGGCGCGGCGATCTGCAGCTTGGGGTAGTACCGCCCGCCCGCCCGCTCCAACGCATCGGCCCACGAATGGTCGAACACGTATTCGCCCTGGCTGTGGCCCTTGAGGTAAGCCGGCAAGGCGCCGACCAGCCGGCCCGCCGGGTCCTCGATCACCAGCGGCGCGGGGAGCCAGCCGGTGCCCTCCCCCACGCTGCCCGAATCCTCGAGCGCGGCGAGAAAGGCATGGCGCACGAACGGGTTGCCGCCGCCGCCGAGCGCGTCCCATTGGTCGGCGGGGAGCTCGCCGACCGATTGCGCCATGCGCGCAACCAGCGCCCCGTCGCTCATGATTCGTTCCTCCGCTCGCCCTGAGCCCGTCGAAGCGCGCGCAGAGCCGGGCTCGCGCAAGCGCGGGTGACCCTCCGGGTCGGCGTCGCTTGCGACAAGCTCGGCGCGAGCGGGCCGGGTTTCATCGGCAGAAGCCCGCCCCTTCCGCGATCGCCGCGTCGGACAGG
>JBHWTG010000227.1:0-6456 GCA_043427735.1 Tsuneonella sp.
ACGTGCACCGGTTCGAGCGGCACCGGACGATAGCTGTCGCCGGTGGTGAGCACATCGACCGGCTTGGGATCGGCGATGCGGTCGGTCGGCAGGCGCACCTGATCGGGCCGGATCGGCGCGACCAGCCGCGGGGTGACCACGATCAGCAGCTCGGTCTCGCCCTTCTGGAAGCTCGACGAGCGGAACAGCGCGCCGATGATCGGGATGTTGCCGAGCAGCGGCAGCTGGCGCACGGTGGTCTGGAAATCGCGCCGCAGCAGCCCGGCGATGGCGAAGCTCTCGCCGTCGCGCAGCTCCACCGTGGTGCTCGCCCGGCGGGTCTGGAGGCCCGGCACGGTGAGTCCGTTGACGGTGACCGAGGCGCTCGAATCGATCGAGCTCACCTCGGGCTCGACCACCAGGCTGATGACCTTGTCGCCGAGCACGGTGGGGGTGAAACCGAGGCTCACCCCGAACGGCTTGAACTCCACCGTGATGACATTGCCCCCGCCTCCGGCGCCTCCGGCGCTCGATTGCGCCACGGGAATCGGAAATTCGCCCCCGGCGAGGAACGAGGCGCGCTCGCCCGACAGCGCCACCAAGGTCGGCTCGGCGAGCAGCTTGGCGAGGCCCTTGCGCTCCAGCGCGTTGAGGATGCCCGTGATGTCGGTCCCGCCGATGTTGAACACCCGGCGGAAGATGCCGAAGGTGTCGGTGATCGCGCCGAGCGTCAGCACCCCTTCGGTCACCGTGGTGCTGGTGGTGACACCGCCGATCGTGCTGGTGATCGTCGTGTCGCGCGGCGTCAGGCCGGCGGTGCCGCCGACCACCCCGTCGAAGTTGTTGCGGTTGATGAACCCCTGGACCCCGAGCTGCTCGCCGATCTGGCGGTTGACCTCGGCGAACTTGACCTCGAGCATCACCTGCTGGCTGCCGCCGACCTGGATCAGGTTGAGCACCGCGTCGCCGGCGTAGGCCTTGGCGAGCTGCGCGGCGCGCGCCGCCGCTCCGGGATCGCTGACCATTCCGGTCAGCACCAGATTGCCGGCGGAGATGCGCGCCTCGACCGGCTGGCCCGGGATCAGGTCGGCGATCTGGGTGCGCAGCCCCTCGACGTCGGGGCCGACCTCGATGTCCATCACCGCGATCACCCGGTTCGCGCGGTCGTAGAGCGTCAGGCTGGTGGTGCCGAACTTCTTGCCCAGCACATAGACCGAGCGCTCGGAGATCGGCAGCACATCGGCCACCTCGGCATTGCCGACCATCGCGCGGGCGATCGCCCGGTCGGCCGAGACCACCTGGCTCTTGTTGACCGGCACCTCGATCGATCCGGCGTGGATCGCATCCTGCGCCTGGACGGGTGCGGCGGCGAGGCCGGCGGCGGCGAGCGCCAGCGCGGCGGCCGAGGCAAGCAAACGGCTCATCGCGGAGCTCCCAGGCTGCCGACCTGGTAGTTGGTCGGCTCGGTTCCACGGACCACGGTCATCGCCGGGCCGGTGTAGAGCGGCATCGCCGGCAGCGTGCCCGCCGCGGGCGGCGAGATCGAGGCGAGCCGCGGCACGGCCGGCGGGCTGTAGCCCCCGCCGCCTCCCCCACCGCCGCCGCCGCGGTTCAGGCTGCCGATGACGATCCGCGGCACGCCGAGCTGGCGGCTGGTCACCGTCCTGGCGACGCGCTGCTCGGGCGCGCCGTCGGTGGCGAATTCGGGCTCGATCTTGCGCAGCGTGAGTTGCAGCGTGCCCATGCGATTGGCGAGCGCGAGGCGCGAGGCGTCGGTCGGGGTCACCGCCAGCGTGGCGGTGCGGCTGACCTTGGGCTCGCCGGTCTTCTCGTTGGCGAGCTGATCGACCGCGAGCACCTGCACGTTCTCGAGGATCGTGTCGGCGCGCTGGTCCTGGGTGCCTGCGCCGTCGCCTTCGATCTGGCGCAGCAGCAGCACATCGACCATCATCCCGGGCAGCACGAAGCCGGCGACGCCGTTGACGTTGTTGACCGGGATCGAGATCGCGCGGAAGCCATCGGGCAGCAGCGCGGCGAGCGTCGCGCGCCCGTCGGTGCCGCTGACCTTGCTGCGCAGCACCGGCTCGCCCGGCACGATCGGCCGCAGCGCGACGCGATTGTCCTTGAGCGCCTCGGGAATCGAGGTGAACGCCCCTTCGGGCACGGAAGCGGCGGGAAAGTTGGCAAGCTTGAGGTTCTGCTGCGTGAGCGGCGCGCCGAACTCCATCGGCTGGGCGGCGACGACGATGCGCACGAGCCGCTGCTGCTCGGCGACCGCGGCCTGGCGTTCCTCGACGCCGGAGAAATACGAATTGGCGAGGATCACGGCCACGAGGCCAATCGCCAGCGCCACGCCCAACAGGATCAGATTGCGTCCCTGCACGTGAGGTCCCCCCGGTTAGCTCGAAAGAAACCGGTCCCGCGCAGAGGCGCGGGACCGGGAGCTAGATCAGGGGCAGTCGCTGCCGATCGTGTACTGGCCAGCCGTGCCGGTGGCGGTGTTGCAGTCGTCGACCTCGTTCGAGGCGTTGCCGATCGCAGTTTCCACGTTCGCGCCGAGGCTCAGCGCCGCCGCGCCGACGCCGACGCCGACGATGGCGATGATCAGCGCGTATTCGGCCGCCGAGGCGCCCGATTCGTCGCGGGCGAAAGTCTTCAGGAAGGTTTTCATGGTCGTATTCCCCGTTACCGCGCCGGCCTGGTTTCGAGCCGGCGCAAGTGTGTCCAAAGGCGTGCCGTCGACCCACCGGCATGCCAGTCCAAAAGGCTGGAGATGATTGGACCCGGTTTTCGTTCTTATCATCGGCACTGCCGAGCCGGAGCCCGATCGTCGCCAACCCTTCGAAACCACGGGCATTTTGCGCGCTTTGTGGGAACGAGGTCAAACTAAAAGCGTTAGCTTTCGCTTAACCCTTTTTTTCAGCGGGTTAACAAACCGCAAAATGAAGGAATGTGGTTAACCGGTGCGCCAAGGCCACCGTCGGCCGCGGGCGAATCGGCCCGGGGAGGCCGTGATTCGCGCTCACCGCTCGACCCGCCACCTCCGGATGGTCTCGGCCAGCAGCGCGGCATCGGCATGGTCGTCGCGCCAGCTCGCGGCGAACGACGGATCGTCCGACGCGGGCCGCTTGGCCGCCTCGAGCTCGTCGATCATCACCCGCATCGGCACCGGCACGCCCTCGCCGCTGACGATGCATTCGCGGTCGCGCAGCGCGCCCACCGCACCGGCGAGGCTGCGCCCGCCTTCGGTCAGCGCGGCGGCGAGCTGCTGCTGGTCGACCTGGTTGTTGAGCCGCAGCGACATCAGCGTGCCGCACTGCGACAGCGCGGTCTCCGACAGCTCGGAGGGCCGCTGCGACACCAGCCCGAGGCACACGCCGTATTTGCGCCCTTCGCGCGCGACCCGCTCGAGCTGGCGGCGCACCGAGCGCGTCGCCGGGTTGTCGCGGTGCGGCAGGTAGCGGTGCGCTTCCTCGCACACCAGCAGGATCGGTGCGCGGGTCGCCCGCGGCGACCAGATCGCGTAATCGAGGATCAGCCGGGTCAGCATCGCCACGACCACGTTGACGATCTCGGTCGGCACTCCGGCGAGATCGACGATCGAGATCGGCTTGCCCGCGTTGGGAATGCGCAGGATCTGCCCGAGCAGGCCCTCGAGCGAGGCGGTCGCGTGATCGGCATCGAAGATGAAGCCGTAGCGCCGGTCGTGGAAGAACTGCTGGATGGTCAGCCGCAAGTGAGTGTAGCGGTGCGCGTCGGCGAGCTTTTCGAGCCGGCCGGCTTCCTCCTCCAGCGTCTCGATCAGGTCGTCGAGCTGATAGGATACCGGCGTGTCGGCGGTGATCCGCGCGGGCGCCTCGGCGTGGATGTTGCGCTGGCGGGCCTGGCGCAGGACTTTGGCCATGATGTTGGCATCGACCGCGCGGCTGTCGCTGGCGGCGACGAACGCCTCGCAGTGCTCGTCGAGGTTCATCGCCCAGTACGGCAGCACGAGGTTGCCCACGTCCCACACTTGCGCCGCCCCGCCGAAGGCGTGCGCGTATTCGCCATGCGGATCGAAGATCACCACGTGGCCGTGCCCCGACTGGCCGACGATCCGGTCGAGCAACAGCGACACGGTGGTCGATTTGCCCGCCCCGCTCGACCCGACGATCGCGAAATGGCGGCTCAGGAGGCGGTCGAACAGCATCGGCGCGCGCACGCCGCGCGTCGGATAGACCGTGCCGAACGCGATGTGCGCGACATTCGGCGGGGCAAAGATGATCGCGAGCTCGGCCTCGGTGGCGAAGCGCGCTTCGTCGCCGGGCAGCGGGAACGCCGACACGCCGCGGCGGAAGCCGGCGAGTCCCCCGCCCGATCCGGCGACGCCCTCGCCGAGGTATTCGAGCGAGGCGAGCGATCGCGTTTCGTCGTGCGGAGCCGGCTCGAGCTCGACCAGGCTGGCGAATACGGGCGCCCGGGCGCCGCCGATCCGCACGATCGCCCCGACCGAGGCATTCTCGGTGCCGGCGCCGTCGCTACGGGCCAAGGCGAGGCTTCGGTTGAGCAGCAGGCACCTCGCTCGGCCGCCGTCGCTGCCGACGACATGGCCGATCGTCTCGCCGCCGCTGTCACCCATCGCCGTCTCCCCCACGCGCGGCGCCCGCGCATGGCCCAATCGCAACGACCCGAGCCCATGTATGCCGGCTACCCGCCAAGAGCAATCGGCCGCCGCACCCGGCCCGGCGACGCCGGTCGCGGAAAATATTCGCGCGCGAAAATGGTGCCCAGAAGAGGACTCGAACCTCCACGCCCTTGCGAGCGCCGCCACCTGAAGACGGTGCGTCTACCAATTCCGCCATCTGGGCACGGAGGCGGCCGAGGTGTTGCGGCCGCCGGGTAGGGGCGCGCCGATACGAAGGGGGCGGGCGCTTGTCAACGAGGCGTTGCAGGAGGCCGCGCCGGGGGCGGCGGCCGGGGGCGGTTGCAGGCGGCGGCCGATTGCGGCAGGGCGACCGGGCAAGTTCGCTCGGGGAGTTCGATGGCCAGGCAGGAACCGCTCGAAGGCAAGCTGGTCGCGGTGGTCGGCGGCAGCGGGTTTCTCGGCGACCATGTCGCGCAGGCGCTGCTGTCGCGCGGCGCGCGGGTGCGGATCGCCAGCCGCAATCCGGCCAAGGCGTGGCGGCTGAAGCCGCTGGCGCAGCTCGGCCAGCTCCAGTTCGCGCGCTGCGACGCGACCCGGCCGGCGAGTGCCGCTGCCGCCGTCGCCGGCGCGCAAGGCGTGGTCAACCTGGTGGGGACGTTCGCCGGCGATGTAAACGCGACGATTTGCGGCAGCGCGCGCAACCTCGCCGAAGCGGCCGCGGCGCAGGAGTGCGACGCATTCGTCCACGTGAGCGCGATCGGCGCCGACGCGGCATCGCCGGCGGCCTACGCGCGGGCCAAGGCCGCGAGCGAGGCGGCGGTGCTCGCCGCCTTCCCCCGCGCGACCGTGATCCGCCCTTCGGTGCTGTTCGGCGAGGACGATAATTTCGTCCAGATGTTCGCCCGGCTGATCGCGGTGCTGCCGGTGCTGCCGGTGTTCGCGCCCCGCGCCGAGCTGCAGCCGCTGTCGGTCGACGACGCGGCGTGCGCGATCGCCAACGCGCTGGCCGATCCCGCGCGGCACGGCGGCAAGACGTATGAGATCGCCGGGCCCGAGGCGATCACGATGCGCGCGCTCAACGACCGGATCGCCGCCGCGCAAGGCCGCCGGCGGGCGTTCGTCGACATGCCCGACGCGCTGTCGGCGCTGTTCGCCGCGCTGCCGGGAACGCCGATGAACTCCGACCAGTGGACGCTGCTCAAGGCCGGCAACCGGCCGTCGGGCGCCTGCCCCGGGCTGGCCGAGCTCGGCGTCACGCCCCGGCCCCTCGACCTCTTTCTCGAGCGCTGGATGACCCGTTACCGCAAGCACGGGCGGTTCAGCGAAAAGTACGCGGGCTAGGGTCCAGACCCCCTAGGCCTCCGCCGGCGGCGCGGTGCTCTCGTCGGCCAGCAGCGTCAGCGGCTCGACGATCAGCGTGCCGCCGTCGAACCCGGTGATGCGCACCCGCGCCCCGGCGGCCAGCTCGGGCCCGCGTGCCGGCCATTCGCTGTCGCCGTGCCGCACCCGCCCCTCGCCGTGCTCGATCGCCGCGGCGACCGTGCCGGTCTGTCCCACCAGCCGCGCCATGCGGTTGTTGAGCAGCGGGTCGGCGCTCTCGATCGGCTGATCGCGCAGGATGCGCCGGGCCGAGAACACGAAGATCAGCGCGAGGAACACGAAGCTGACGATCTGCAGCGGCACGCCCGGGTCGATGACGAAGGTGAGCGCGGCGGTGGCGAGCGCGGCGAGCGCGAGCCAGAACAGGTAGACCCCGGGCAGCAGCATCTCGAGCCCGGCGAGCGCGAGCCCGAGCGCGGCCCAGGCCCAGTAAGCCTCGATGCCCGTCGGCCCGTCCATCAGCCCGGCAGAGC
>JBHWTG010000228.1:0-7208 GCA_043427735.1 Tsuneonella sp.
GAGGCGGGAATTCGGCCGTCGACGGGCCCACCCCCCAGCCCCCTCCCGCGAGCGGGAGGGGGAGTGTGAGGTGGCTCGACCACCGCAACCGGGTGCCCGACAGCTTGCGGGGGGCGATCGTCGCGCTGGGCAACTTCGACGGGTTCCACCTCGGGCACCAGGCGGTCGCGGGCGAGGCGATCGAGTGGGCGAGGGCCGAGGGCCGGCCGAGCATCATCGCCACCTTCGATCCCCACCCGGTGCGCTTCTTCAAGCCCGACGCGGCGCCTTTCCGCCTGACGACGCTCGAGCAGCGGCAGGAGCTCTACCTCGCCGCCGGCGCGACCGCGATGCTGGTGTTCCATTTCGACGGCGAGCTCGCCGGCACCAGCGCCGAGGACTTCGTGCGCGGGCTGCTGCACGAGCGCATCGGCGCGACAGGCGTGGTCACGGGGGAGGACTTCACCTTCGGCAAAGGCCGCGCGGGCAACCGCGCGCGGCTGAACGAGCTGGGCGCCGAGGTGGGGATCGCCGCCCGCGCGGTGCCCCCGGTGCTGGACGGCGGCGAGCCGGTCTCCTCGAGCCGCATCCGCGCCGCGCTCCAGGCGGGCGACTGCGCCACCGCCACGCGCCTCCTCACCCGGCCGTTCGCAGTCCGCGGGGTAGTCCAGCACGGCGACAAGCGCGGGCGCGCGATCGGCTACCCCACCGCCAACCTCGGGCTCGAGACCTACCTGCGCCCGCGCTACGGCATCTACGCGGTGACCGGGCGGCTGCTGGCCTCGGGCGCAACGCTCAAGGGCGCGGCGAGCATCGGCGTGCGGCCGATGTTCGATCCCCCGAAAGAGCTGCTCGAGCCATATTTCTTCGACTTTTCGGGCGATCTCTACGGGCAGGAGATCGAGGTCGCGTTCCACCAGTTCCTGCGGCCGGAGGCCAAATTCGATACGCTGGAGGCGCTCAAGGCGCAGATGGCGCGCGACTGCGACGAAGCGCGGCGGCTGCTCGCTTCGGGAATGTGAATTTCGCGCGAAGACGCGAAGATGTCCCATCCGCGGCGAAGCCGCTGTAACATGCCAACGGCGCCTCTGATCGAACCGTCGATGCAAGAGCTGCCTGCGGCGCTGGACGCCACATCTTCGCGCCTTTGCGTCTTGGCGTGAACCAAAACTTTCCTACACGAGCGGCGCTCGCTAAGGCCCGCCCGCCATGAGCAACGCCGACCCAGCAAAGCGCGACTACCGCGATACCGTGTTCCTGCCGAAGACCGACTTTCCGATGAAGGCCGGGCTGCCCCAGAAGGAGCCGGCGATCGCGGCGAAGTGGGAGGCCGAAAAGCTCTACGAGCAGCTGCGCGACGCGCGGCGGGGCCGGCCCAGGTTCATGTACCACGACGGCCCGCCCTACGCGAACGGCGACATGCACATCGGCCACGCGCTCAACCATACGATCAAGGACATGGTCTGCCGCACGCAGAACCTCTTGGGCAAGGACGCGCCCTATGTGCCCGGGTGGGACTGCCACGGGCTGCCGATCGAGTGGAAGGTGGAAGAAGCATACCGCAAGGCCAAGCGCGACAAGCCTGTCCCGAGCGTAGCCGAGGGAGACGCGGCCCTGCTCGAATTCCGCGCCGAATGCCGCGCGTATGCGCAGCATTGGGTGGACGTGCAGCGCGCGCAGCTCAAACGTCTCGGGGTGATGGCGGACTGGGACAACCCCTATCTGACGATGCAGCCCGAGAGCGAGGCGATCATCGTCGAGGAGCTGTTGAAGCTCGCTCGCTCGGGTCAGCTCTATCGCGGCGCCAAGCCGGTGATGTGGTCCCCGGTCGAACAGACCGCGCTGGCCGAAGCCGAGGTCGAGTACGAGGACGTCGTCTCGACCCAGATCGACGTGGCGTTCGAGATCGTCGATTCACCGATTGAAGAACTGAAAGGCGCATACGCGGTGATCTGGACCACCACGCCGTGGACGATCCCGGTCAACCAGGCGATCGCCTATGGACCGGAGGTTGAGTATCGCATCGTTAAAGTTGTGTCCGGCAGCTTTGGCGGTCTGATCGGTGATGGTCACACCCGCAATCCCGGACGCGATCTGATCGGCAAGCGTTTCCTGGTCGCTAACTCACTGACGCAACAATTTCAGGACAGGGTGAACAGCTATCTAAAGGCTGCATCGACCAATGAGATTGGCATCGCGTCAGCAAGTTTCGACGTCCAAGACGAAATGATAAGGGGCTCCGACCTCGCCGGTACTGTCGCGCGCCACCCGATCTACAACCTTCTCAAATCTCGTCAGCCCGGGCTTGACCCGGGCCAAGGCTTTTCTTCCTCGGACGCCGGAAAGGGCAGCACCACCCCGGATCAAGTCCGGGGTGACGGTGGTGCGTTCGGTGGGCGGGTGGATGATGCCGCGCTCGCGTTTTTCGCCGCACCCCGCCCGTTCCTGCCGGGCGATTTCGTCACCACCGACACCGGCACCGGCCTCGTCCACATGGCGCCCGACCACGGCGAGGACGATTTCGAGCTGTGCGTTAAGAGTGAATTGGGAAGGGCGCACGGGCTGAACCCGAAGTTCGCGGTCGAGGCCGACGGCAAGTATCGCGAAGACTGGGGTTGGCTCGGCGGGCAGGGCTCGGTGATCAACCCCAAGTTCAACGCGCCCGACGGGCCGATCTGTTCGGATTTGCGCGAAGCGGGCGCGCTGCTCGCGGCCAGCGCGGATTACAAGCATTCCTACCCGCACTCCTGGCGCTCGAAGGCGAAGGTGATCTTCCGCTGCACGCCGCAGTGGTTCGTCCCGATGGACAAGGAACTCCCCTCCCGCTTGCGGGAGGGGTCGGGGGTGGGCGCGTCCAGCGACGGCGGAGCAGAGACATGCCCACCCCTAGCCCCTCCCGCAAGCGGGAGGGGGACTACCCTGCGCCGGATCGCGCTCGCCGAGATCGAGCGCGTCAGGTTCATCCCCGAAAAGGGGCGCAACCGGATCGGCTCGATGGTCGCCGGACGGCCCGACTGGGTGCTCTCCCGCCAGCGCGCCTGGGGGGTGCCGATCACGCTGTTCGTCAATCGCACGACCGGGGAATACCTGGTCGACTAGGCGGTCAACGCCCGCATCGTAGCAGCGGTGCGCGCGCAAGGCATCGACGCGTGGACGCCCGAGACCGCGCACCGCTTCCTGGGCGGCGACTACGATGCGAGCGAGTGGGAGCCGGTCGCCGACATCCTCGACGTGTGGTTCGATTCGGGCACCAGCCACGCCTACGTGCTCGAAAGCGGCCGCTGGCCGGACCTGTCGTGGCCGGCGGATATTTATGTCGAAGGTTCCGACCAGCACCGCGGCTGGTTTCAGTCCTCGCTTCTCCACAGCTGCGCCACCCGCGGCCGCGCGCCCTATGACCAGATCCTCACCCACGGCTTCACGATGGACGCCAAGGGGCTGAAGATGTCGAAGTCGCTCGGCAACACGGTCGATCCGATCAAGGTGATGGAGACTTACGGCGCGGACATCATCCGGCTGTGGGCGCTGTCGGTCGACTTCACCGAGGACCACCGGATCGGCGACGAGATCCTCAAGGGAATCGCCGACCAGTACCGCAAGCTCAGGAACACCTTCCGCTACCTGCTCGGCGCGCTCGACGGGTTCGACGAGGCCGAGCGGCTGGGGCCCGATGGAATGCCCGAGCTCGAGCGCTACGTGCTCGCGCTGCTGGGCGAGGTCGACGCGACGCTGCGCCGGGCGGTCGAGGCCTACGACTTCAACACCTACGTCCGCACGCTGATCGAGTTCTGCAACGAGGATCTGTCCGCCTTCTACTTCGATATCCGCAAGGATTCGCTGTACTGCGACGCGCCCGGCGATCCCAGGCGGCGCGCCTATCGCAGCGTGCTCGACACGCTGTTCCACGCGCTGGTGCGCTGGGCCGCGCCGGTGATCGTGTTCACCGCCGAGGAAGTGTGGGCCGCGCGCTATCCCGAGGGGGGCAGCGTGCATCTGCTCGAGTGGCCGGAGGTTCCCAGCAACCATCCCATCCATCGTCGGCCCGGGCTTGACCCGGGCCAAGGCTTTTCTTCCGCAAGCCTCGCAGAGAACAGTCTGGCCCCGGGTCAAGCCCGGGGCGACGAACTTATGCGAAAATGGTCAGTCATCCGTGAAGTGCGGAAGGTCGTCACGACAGCGATTGAGCCATTGCGTCGAGAGAAGGTAATCGGTTCGAGCCTTGAAGCGACTGTCTCGGTTCACCTCCGACCGATGGATGCCGTTTGCTTGATCCGCGATGTCGATCTCTCGGAGGTTTTCCTTTCAGCCGAAGTTCAGTTGGACGGGTCAGATGACACAGGCGATGCTATCGCGGTTCAGACAGGCGTGACTAATAACCACAAATGCGGCCGCTGCTGGCGGCTGCTGCCCGAGGTGCCGGAAGACGGCGCGCTGTGCGGGCGCTGCGCGCAGGTGATCGCGTGAGCCCGCTCACCCGCAACCGGCTGATCGGGCTCGGCCTGGCGGTGATGCTTTTCATCGCCGATCAAGCGACGAAATTCTACATTCTCGACATCCTCGAGCTGCAGCTCGGGCAGTCGCACTATATCCTGCCGATCTTCCAGTTCACGCTGACGCACAACTACGGCGTGTCGCTCGGGATGCTGACCGCCACCAGCCAGGAGATGCGCTGGGGGCTGGTGGCATTCACCTCGCTGATCGCGCTGGTGGTCACGGTGTGGCTGCTGCGCGAGCGCAAGCTGGCCGACATCGTGCCGCTGGCGATGATCCTCGGCGGGGCGCTCGGCAACATCAAGGACCGCTACGAATACGGCTACGTGGTCGATTTCCTCGACCTGCACTTCGGCGAGTTCCGCCCGTTCCTGATCTTCAACATCGCCGACGCGGCGATCACCGTCGGCGTGCTGATCATCCTTGCCCGATCGCTGTTCGTGCGCGAGAAGGCACCGCAAGCGCCGGCCGACGAGCCGGCCCCCGAACTTCGACAAGAGAGCTGACCCATGCGCAAGATCATCGTCCTTACCCTCGCATGCAGCGCCCTCGCGGGCTGCGGCAGCACCGGCATCCTCAACCGCGAGCGGCCCGACGAGTTCGCCGTCCAGCGCCAGGCGCCGCTGGTCGTGCCGCCCGATTTTGCGCTGACGCCGCCGCAGCCGGGGCAGACCGTGCCCGCCGCCGTGGACAGCCGGGCCGAGGCGATCTCCACCCTGTTCGGCGGCCCCGCGCCGCGCAGCCAGGTCGAAACCAGCGCCCTCGAGCGCGCCGGCGTCGCCGAGCCCGGCATCCGCACCGCGGTCGGCGATCCGCTGACCAACACCGTCGCCAAAGGCCGCGTCACCCGCGACATCATCGCCGCCCCGGAGGGTGACGGCCAGGGCGCTTCGGCGGTGATTCCGGGATAATCCGGCGGTCCGCTGTTCGGCGCGCAGCGCCCTGATTGTTCACGCGAAGACGCGAAGATGGCGCGCGGCCTGAGAGGTCGCGCGCCATCTCGCAACTCAGCGCAATCGCGACCGTAGGTTACGGAGTGCGCTGCGCGCGGCACGCTGCCATAGCGACCGGACGTAACGTCTTCGCGTCTTCGCGTGAGACTGCCGGGGGCGGCCCCTAACGCCGACGCTACAAGCAAATCGCCAACAATTTGTCGATCTTGCGCCCGTCCATGTCGACCACCTCGATCCGCCAGCCCTGGTCGATAAAGCTTTCGCCTTCGCTCGGCAGCTTCTTGAGCGTCCACAGCACGTAGCCGGCGGCGGTGGCGAACTCGCGGTCCTCGGGCAGGTCGATGCCGAGGCGGTCGGCCAGCTGATCGACCGGCAGCGCGCCCGAGATCAGCAGCGACTTGTCCTCGCGCTCGACGATCGAGGGCGCTTCGCCGAGGTCGCTGTCGCTGGCGAAGTTGCCAACGATCGCGGTCAACAGGTCGACGGGGGTGACGATCCCTTCGAGATGGCCGTACTCGTCGTGGACCATCGCCATCGCCACTTCGGATTGCTGGAGCACGCGCAGCGCGTCCATCGCGTCGAGCTGGTCGGGGATCACCTCGGCCTTCTTCATCAGCGCGGGCAGGTCGACCCGGCGCCCGGCGAGCATCGCGCCCAAGACCTCGCGCACCTTGACCACCCCGAGCACTCTGTCGGGCGAGCCTTCGGCGACCGGCAGCAGCGAGTGCGGGCTGGCGTCGATGCGGCCGCGGATGTCGGCTTCGCTGGCGGCGAGATCGAGCCAGTCGAGCTCGGTGCGCGGGGTCATCAGCTCGCGCACCGGGCGCTCGGCGAGCTTGACCACGCCCGCGAGGATCTCGCTCTGGCCCGATTCGATGATCCCCGAATGGGTCGCCTCGGTGAACAGCATGTAGAGCTCTTCGGCGGTGACGCTCGTCTGGCCCGCCGGGCGCACTCCCATCAGGCGGATGATCAGCGCCGAGGAGTTGTCGAGCAGCCAGACGACGGGGAGCGCGATGCGCGCAAGCAGCGCCATCGGCCGCGCGGCGACGAGCGCGAGCGGCACCGCGGCGCGCAGCGCGATCTGCTTGGGCACCAGCTCGCCGATCACCACGCTGGCGTACGTCGTCAGCGCGATGACCAGCGCGAAGCCCGCTTCGGGTGCGTATTCCGGGGGCACGCCGAGCGCCGCCAGCCGCTCGCCGACCGGCCCGCCGAGGCTCGAGCCCGAATAGGCGCCGGCGACGATCCCGACGAGCGTGATGCCGATCTGCACGGTCGACAGGAACTTGCCCGGATCGGCCGCCAGCGCGAGCGCGGTGCGGGCCCCCCGGCTGCCCTTCTCGGCGGCGGCCTTCAGCCGGGACGGCTTGGCCGAGACGATCGCCAACTCGCTCATCGCGAACAGGCCGTTGAGCACCAGCAGCCCGGCGATGATCAGGAGGTCGGTCCAGGGGAACGGGGTCACGACGCGCTCCGCTAGCACATCTGCGGCCGTGCGCCAGCGGGAACCGCCGGAGCCGTGCCGCCGTTTAGGCTTCCGAGGCGCGGCCGCGAGCGGTGGGTCGGCGTGTGCGCCTGGAAAAGCGCGGCGTTTATCCAAGGCGCTGCAACAGAACAGGAAAAGGGGAAACACCCATGCAAATTTCGCGCAAGATCACCGCCAGCTTCGCCGCGCTCTCGCTGGTCACCGTCTCGGCCTGCGTGACCGATCCCAACACCGGCGAGCGCAAGGTCTCGCGCACCGCGATCGGCAGCGCCGGCGGCGCGGTCGCCGGCGAGTAT
>JBHWTG010000229.1:0-9719 GCA_043427735.1 Tsuneonella sp.
CTTCTTTGGGTTCGAGCGCGAGCCCCGCCTCGTAGCCGACGAAGCCCGCCAGCGTGCCGCCCGCGCTGCGCGCCCGGTCGGCGGCGGCGAGCGCGGCGGCGACCTCATCCGGGCGGTGCGCCACGAAGGTCTCGCGCGGGCGCTCGAACAGGTGCGCGTCGGCCGCTCCTTGAGCGCGGGCATCGTCGAGCAGAACGAAGGGTGTGCGCCCGGGCATCGCCGTATGCCTTAGCGGCTATGCCTTGGCTGTCGAGGGCGCTTGACCGCGAGCCGCAAGCTCGCCAGGACGCGCCGGGGCAGAGGGAGCGGTGCGTGATGGGTCAGATATTCATCGGCCTCGCCGACAACGGCGAGAGGCAGGTTCTGGAACTCGCGCGCGCCAACCGCCACGGCCTCGTCGCCGGGGCGACCGGCACCGGCAAGACCGTGACCTTGCAGGGGCTTGCGGAGAGCTTTTCCGCCGAGGGGGTGCCGGTATTCCTCGCCGACGTGAAGGGCGACCTCGCGGGAATAGCCATGCCTGGCTCGCCGGCGTTCAAGCACGCCGCCTCGCTCGAGCAGCGCGCCCGCGACCTCGGCATGAGCGACTATGCCTACTCCGACAATCCGGTGGTGTTCTGGGACCTGTACGGCGAGAAGGGCCATCCGATCCGCACCACGGTGAGCGAGATGGGCCCGCTGCTGCTCGGCCGCCTGCTCAATCTCAACGACACGCAGCAAGGCGTGCTCGACATCGTCTTCCGGTTCGCCGACGAGCAGGGCCTGCTGCTGCTCGATCTGGCGGACCTGCAGGCGATGCTCGCGCATACCAGCGAGCACGCGAGCGAGCTGTCGGCGCGTTACGGCAACGTCACCAAGCCTTCGGTCGGCACGATCCAGCGCGCGGTGCTGAGCCTCGATGCCCAGGGCGGGGCGATGATCTTCGGCGAGCCGGCGCTCGAGATCATGGATTTCATTCGCGTGGACGAGCGGGGGCGGGGAGTGATCAACGTGCTCGCCGCCGACCGGCTGATGCAGAGCCCCAAGCTTTACGCGACGTTCCTGCTGTGGCTGCTCGCCGAGCTGTTCGAGACGCTGCCCGAGGTGGGCGACCCCGACAAGCCGCGCCTGGTGTTCTTCTTCGACGAGGCGCACCTGCTGTTCGACGACGCGCCGGGCGCGCTGCAGGAGAAGATCGAGCAGGTCGTGCGGCTGGTCCGCTCGAAGGGGGTGGGCGTCTATTTCGTGACCCAGAACCCGATCGACATTCCCGAGAAGATCGCCGGCCAGCTCGGCAATCGGGTGCAGCACGCACTGCGCGCCTACACCCCCCGCGATCAGAAGGCGATCCGCGCCGCGGCCGAGACCTTCCGGATCAATCCGGCGCTCGATGTCGAGACCGCTATCACCGAGCTGAAGACCGGCGAGGCGCTCGTCTCGACGCTGCTGGAGGACGGCGCGCCGTCGGTCGTCCAGCGCACGATGATCAAGCCGCCGCGCAGCCGGCTGGGCCCGATCGAGGCGATGGAGCGCGCGATCGTCCAGGCGGCGAGCCCGCTCGCGGGCAAGTACGACGAGCGGATCGACCGCGAGAGCGCCGAGGAAGTGCTCGCGCAGAAAGCGCACGACGCGGCGCAAACCGGCCAGGAGGTCGCCGAGCGGGGCGCGGAGGCGGTGGCCAGGCGCGAGCGGCTGAGCACCGGCATCTGGGGGGCGATGGTCTCCAAGGCCGGCAAGCGCGCGATCGGCGCTGCGGCGGGCTCGGGGGCGTCGATCGCCGCCGGCGCCATCCTCGGCAGGAAGTCGCGCGCCAACCCCATGAAGACCGCGGCGAGTTCGGCCGCCGGCTCGATCGCCAGCGACCTCGGGGGCCCGCTGGTCGGCCGCTTCGTGCGCAATCTCATCGGCGGGCTGATGCGCTGACGGGACCGTTCCCCGTTCGCCCGCGTTCCTTGGCCCGAGTGCAGCTGACCTTCGCCAGTTACAACATCCACAAGGCAGTGGGGACCGACGGGCGGCGCGACCCCGACCGCATCCTGACCGTGCTGCGCGAGCTCGATGCCGATGTCATCGCGCTCCAGGAATGCGACCGCCGCTTCGGCGCGCGCGACAGCGTGATCGAGCGCGCCGCGCTCGACGACACCCCATGGCGCGCGCTGCCCGTGGCGCGGCGGGCGACCAGCCTCGGCTGGCACGGTAACGCATTGCTGGTGCGTCGGACTCTCGAGCCGCTCGAGGCGCACGCGGTCGCGCTGCCGATGCTCGAGCCGCGCGGCGCCGTGCGCGGCGATTTCGCTATCGGCGGGCGCCGCCTGCGCGCGCTGGGCATGCACCTCGACCTGTCCGGCCTGCGCCGCCGCGACCAGATCCGCGCGGTGCTGGGTCACCTCGAAGGGTGCGAGCACGCCTGTCCGGCGGTGCTCATGGGCGATTTCAACCAGTGGGGCATGGGCACCGGCGCGATGCGCGAATTCGGCCCCGGCTGGCACGCGCTCGCGCCCGGCCGCAGCTTTCCCAGCCGCCAGCCGGTGGCCCATCTCGACCGCATCATCGTCTCGCGCGAATGGCGGGTGATGGCTGCCGGCGTCCACCACAGCGCCCTCGCCACGCGAGCTTCAGATCACCTTCCGGTCTGGGCCCGGCTGGAGCTGCCTAAAACCTAGGCATGTGCCTAACGGTTAAGCTGTTGGCTGATTAATCGGACCGGTTGCGAGGGCGCTCGAGGGCGCTATCCGATTTGGCACGCCTCTTGCTGCATGTGCGAAGCCGGTACTCCGGGCGCACAGCGAAAGGGCGAAGCGCATGAAATTCATCATCGCCGTGATCAAACCGTTCAAGCTCGACGAGGTGCGCGAAGCGCTCTCGGCGATCGGCGTGGCGGGGATGACCGTGACCGAGGTCAAGGGGTTCGGCCGGCAGAAGGGCCAGACCGAGATTTACCGCGGCGCGGAATATTCGACCAACATGCTGCCCAAGGTGAAGATCGAGCTCGCCACCAGCGATGCGCTCGCGCCGCAGGTGGTCGAGACGATCCAGTCGGTCGCCCGCACCGAGGCGATCGGCGACGGCAAGATCTTCGTGCTCGACCTCGCGTCGTCCATCCGCATCCGCACCGGTGAAACCGGCGACACCGCGCTCTGAGATAATGAGGGGCAATCAGATGATCCGCAAAATCACCACCGGGCTCGTCGTGGCCGCAGCCGGGCTCTTCGCGGCAACGGCCGCCGCGGCGCAGGATGCCGCCGCCGCCATGCCGTTTACCCCCACCGGCGAGATGGTCGACAAAGGCGATGTCGCCTGGATGATGGTCGCCACCGCGCTGGTGCTGATGATGTCCGTCCCCGCGCTGGCGCTGTTCTACGGCGGGCTGGTGCGCGCCAAGAACATGCTCAGCGTGCTGATGCAGGTGCTGACAATCGTCTGCGTCGCGGCGCTGGTATGGTTCGCCTGGGGCTATTCGATGGCCTTCACCTCCACCGGAACGCCGTTTCCCAAGCTGGTCGGCGGGTTCGACAAGGCGTTCCTCGCCGGAGTCGATGTCAGCACGTTCGCCGCGACCTTCTCGAACGGGGTGTACCTGCCCGAGCTGGTGTTCGTCATGTTCCAGATGACCTTCGCCTGCATCACTCCCGCGCTGATCGTCGGGGCGTTCGCCGAACGGGTCAAGTTCACCCCGCTGATCGTGTTCGTGGTCGCCTGGCTGACGCTCGCCTATTTCCCGATCGCGCACATGGTCTGGTACTGGGCCGGCCCCGACTTCCTGCCCGCCGCGCCCGACGACAGCGGGCTGCTGTGGGGCTGGGGCGCGCTCGACTTCGCCGGCGGCACCGTGGTCCACATCAACGCCGGGATCGCGGGCCTCGTCGGCTGCCTGGTGATCGGCCCCCGCATCGGCTTCAAGCACGAGCCGATGCCGCCGCACAGCCTGGTGATGACGATGATCGGCGCTTCGCTGCTGTGGATCGGCTGGTTCGGCTTCAACGCCGGCTCCGCGCTCGAAGCCAACGCGTTCGCCGCGCTCGCGTTCGTCAACACCTTCGTGGCCACCGCGGCCGCCGGAGTCACCTGGGCGGTGATCGAGCAGGCGATCCACAAGAAACCGTCGCTGCTCGGCGCGGCGACCGGCGTGGTGGCGGGGCTGGTGGCGATCACCCCGGCGGCGGGCTTCGCCCATCCCGGCACGGCGATCGTGCTCGGCGCGGTGGCGAGCGCGGTGTGCTTCTACTTCGTCACCACGGTGAAGAACCGCCTCAGGTACGACGACAGCCTCGACGTGTTCGGAGTGCACGCGGTGGGCGGCATCGTCGGCGCAATCGGCACCGGCATCGTCGCCGATCCGGCGGTCGGCGGCCAGGGGTGGATCGACTACACCGCCCCGGTCGCAGTCGCCGGAGCCTACGACATGGCGGGCCAGGTGATCACCCAGATCTGGGCGGTCGGCACCACCATTGTATGGACCGGCACGGTCTCGGCCGCGCTGTTCCTCGCGCTCAAGCACACCGTGGGCCTGCGCCCGAGCGCCGAAGTCGAGACCGAGGGCCTCGACATCCGCGAACATGGGGAGCGCGCCTACAATTACTGAGCTCGACCAGCTTGGCGGGGCCGGGCTCTCCTCTCCTGCCCCGGTCCCGCCATCCGATGTTCCTCCTGCGAACACCGCCTTTGCCGGCCGGAGCCTCACCGCTCCGGCCGCTTTTTCACCGCACGAGGAGCCACGCGACGAGAACCGCGCCGGCTGCCCAGAGGCCGGCGATAACGATTCCCGCGGCGCGCGAGACGGGGCGCTCGGCCAGCCGGCGCGCCTCGCCGCGATACGCGTCGAGCAAGGGCGGCGGGATCGTCCGCACCGCCAGCCACACTCCCAGCGGGACGATCAGCAGGTCATCGAGCAGCCCGAGCACCGGAATGAAGTCCGGGATCAGGTCGATCGGGCTGAACGCATAGGCGGCGACCGCACCCGCGAGCAGCTTGGCGATGAGCGGCGTGCGTGGATCGCGCGCGGCGATCCACAGCGTCAGCGCCTCGTGTTTCAGCCCGGCCAGGCGCTTGTTGGCGCGCTCGCGCAGGTTAGCCAGCGAGCGCGGCCTTGACGAAGTCGGCGGCACGCTCGCCGATCATGATGCTGGGCGCATTGGTGTTGCCGCTGATCAGCCGCGGCATGATCGACGCGTCGGCGACCCACAGCCCGTCGATCCCGCGCGCTTTGAGCGTGGGGTCGACCACGCTGTCGGCGTCCGCCCCCATCCGGCAGGTGCCCACCGGGTGATAGACGGTGTCCGCGCGGCTCCGGATCAGTTCGTCGAGCGCATCGTCGTCATCGAGGTCGATCGGGTAGCGATCCTTCGGCTCGAATGCGCGCAGCGCGGGTGCATCGGCGATCCGGTGGGACAGGCGCACGCCGGCGCGCAATGTCGCCATGTCGCGCTCGTCGGCGAGGAAGTCGGGGTCGATCAGCGGCGCGGCGCGCGGGTCGGCGGCGGCGAGCCGCACGGTACCGCGGCTTTCGGGACGCAGGACGCAGGCGTGGAGCGAGAACCCGTGCCCCTTCACCTTGGCGCGGCCATGGTCCTCGAGCATCGCGGGGACGAAGTGCCACTGAACGTCGGGCGCGGGGGCGTCCGGCATCACCTTCCAGAAGCCGCCGGCCTCGGCGAAGCAGGTGGTCATGATGCCGGTGCGCCGGCGGCGATGCTCGACGACGGCTTTCGCCATCCGCCAGGTTCCGGCGAGGCTGTCGCCGAAGAAGTCGGTGCTCGCGGTTTGCCAGGTCGAAACGTAGTCGATGTGGTCCTGCAGGTCCGCGCCCACCGCGGGCCGGTCGAGCGCCACCTCGATGCCGTGCTCACGCAGGTGCGCCGCGGGGCCGATACCCGACAGCATCAGGATCTGCGGGCTGTTGAACGCACCCGCCGACAGCACCACCCCGCCGCGCGCGTGAAGCGTCCGCTCTTTATTGCCGACGAGGTAGGTCGCGCCGGTCACCCGGCCGTTGGCGAGCTCGAGCCGCTTGACGATGACGCCGATCCGCACGTCGAGGTTGCGGTGCTTGCGTAGCGGCTCGACGTAGGCGCGCGCGGCCGACCAGCGCTCGCCGCCTTTCTGGGTAACCTGGTAGAGCCCGAACCCCTCCTGCCTCGGGCCATTGAAATCCTCGTTGGGCGGCAGCTGAAGCTGCGCCGCGGCCTCGATGAACGCCTGGCTGCCGGGGTTGAAGTGGCACTGGTCGGTGACGTTGAGGGGCCCATCGGCTCCATGGAAGTCGTCGGCGCCGCGCTCGTTGTGCTCGGCGCGCTTGAAGTAGGGCAGGACGTCTTCGTAGGCCCAGCCGGTGCAGCCCAGAGCGGCCCAGTTGTCGTAGTCCCACCTGTTGCCGCGGATGTAGATCATCGCGTTGATCGCCGACGATCCGCCCAGCCCGCGTCCGCGCGGCTGGTAGCCGGTGCGGCCGTTCAGGCCCTTCTGCGGCACGGTCTCGTAGCGGTAATTCGACTTGTCGCCGATGAACGGCATGAACCCGGGCGTGGTGATCTTGATCGACGTGTTCCGCCCCCCCGCCTCGAGCAGGCACACGCTCCTGCCGCTCTGCGCCAGCCGCCCTGCGACCGCGCTTCCCGCGCTGCCGCCGCCGACGACGATGATGTCGAAGGTGTCCACGAACCTCTTCCTCCCTCCGCGCCCAAGCAGCCCGAAGGCGAAGCCGGCCAACGGCCAGCGGCGGTAGCGCTGTCAAGATCAAGGGTTAAGCGGCCTCGCGGGTCTCGGCAATCGGGTTTTGGTCGGCAACCGGTTGCCGGCGCGACTGCCAGCGCGCGCGGATCATGTCGCTGGTCTCGCGGCTGCCGTCGTGCGTCCAGCCCGGCTCGCGGATCAGGTAGGAGAGCTTGTGCTTCCACGGCGCGCGCCAGATGTCCTGCGCGATGGCGATCCACTCGTGGAACACGCTGTAGAGCAGGTTGAACGTGCCGAGCTGGCGGACGATGCCGTAGCGGATGCGCTCCTCGTCGGGCCGCTCTTCCTCGAAAGTGCCGAACAGCTTGTCCCACACGATGAACACCCCGGCATAATTGCGGTCGAGGTAGCGCGGGTTGGTCGCATGGTGCACCCGGTGGTGGCTGGGCGTGTTCATCACCGCCTCGAACCAGCGCGGCATCTTGCCGATCGCTTCGGTGTGAATCCAGAACTGGTAGATCAGATTGAAGCCGCCGCAGATGGCGATCATCGCCGGGTGGAAGCCGAGGAGAATCAGCGGCATTTTCAGCACGAACAGCAGGGTGAAGAACCCGGTCCAGGTCTGCCTGAGCGCGGTCGAAAGATTGTAGTGCTGGCTCGAATGGTGATTGACGTGGCTGGCCCAGAACCACCGCACCCGATGGCCGAAACGGTGGACCCAGTAATAGGCGAGGTCGTCGAGCACGAAGCAGAGCGCCCAGGCCCACCAGGCGCCGGGCAGCTCCATCGGCACGTCGAACAGGCGGAACTGCCAGACCCACAGGAACGCGGCGAAGACGATTCCGGCGCTCAACAGACCAGCCATCGTGCTGCCGAGCCCGAACGCGAGGCTGGTGAGCGTGTCGCGCGGCTCGTAGGCCTCGCGCTTCAGCCGCCGCGCCCAGATCATCTCGATCAGCACGAGCGCCACGAAGCCGGGCACGGCGTAGTCGACGGGCGAGAAGCTGGGCATGGTTCGCGCCTTATAGCCGCCTCAGGCTCGCGGCCCAAGCGGGCGCTGCATCGCCCAGATCGAGCGTGACCTCGCCGAACCGGCGATCGCTCGTCCCGACCACCAGGAAGGTGCGGTCGAGCCGGACGTGGGCGTGGCTGTCGAGCAGCCGTGCGGCGAAATGCGCGCCATGGCGCCGCAGCAGCATGACGCGCCCTTCGGCATCGCGCGCGAGCGCGGCGAGCCCGGCGCGGTCGATCGCCACCTCGACCGCTTCGAACCCGTGCAGCGCCTCGCTCGCCAGCTCGCGCAGCTCTGCTTCTCCCTCGATGCGCGGGTCGCCGCCGAGGCCGAGCTTCCACGCGATGGCAGCCAGCGCGAGTATCGCCAGCAGCGATCCCCCGAACTGGATGGCTTCGCTCATGCTGGGCGGGTTGCCACAGCACCGCGCGCGCGTCGAGCGGGGTTGCGGCGCGCCGGCGGGCGGCTAGGCTGCGGGCAACAAGGGAGATTCACGATGCTCATCCGCCGGGCCGTGCTGGCCGCCGCCGTCCTCGCCGCCGCTCCCGCGCTGGCCCAGGCACCCGATCCGATCGCGCTGGTCGACGCGCGCGAGGCCGACACCGCGCGGGTCGCCCGGGCAATCTGGGAATGGGCCGAGGTCGGCTATCGGGAGGACAAGTCGAGCGCGCTGCTCGCCAGCGAGCTGCGGAAGGCCGGGTTCAAGGTCACTAGGGGCGTCGCCGGGATCCCCACCGCGTTCGTCGCCGAATGGGGCAGCGGCGGTCCGGTGATCGGCGTGCTCGGGGAGTTCGACGCGCTGCCGGGAATCAGTCAGGACGCGGTGCCGGTGCGCGATCCGGTCGAGGGCAAGCACGCCGCGCATGCCTGCGGGCACAACCTGTTCGGCGCCGGCTCGGCCACCGCGGCGATCGCGATCAAGCGCTGGCTCGAGGCGAGCAGGACCCCCGGGCGCATCCGCTTCTACGGCACTCCGGCAGAGGAAGGCGGCTCGGGCAAAGTCTACATGGTCCGCGAGGGTCTGTTCGACGACGTCGATTTCGCCATCCATTGGCATCCTTCCGACCAGAACAGCGCCGCCGCGCGCACCACGCTGGCCAACCGTTCGGCCAAGTTCCGCTTCAAGGGCGAGGCCGCGCACGCCGCCGGCGCGCCCGATCAGGGCCGCAGTGCGTTGGACGGCGTCGAGGCGATGAACATGATGGTCAACCTGATGCGCGAGCACACGACGATGGATTCGCGCATCCACTACGTCATCACCGAAGGGGGCAGCGCGCCCAACGTGGTGCCCGACGAGGCGGAGGTGTTCTACTACGTCCGCCACTCGAAGACCGACGAGGTCGAGGCGATGTGGAGCCGGCTCGAGGCCGCGGCCAGGGGCGCGGCGATGGGCACCGGGACCGAGGTTTCCTGGGAAGTGATTCACGGCAACAACCCGCTGCTGGTCAACGAAGCGCTGGCGCGGATGATGGACGGCAAGTTGCGCTCGCTCGGCGGACTGGCGCTGACCGCGCAGGAGACCGCGTTCGCCAGCGAGATCGGCAAGACGCTGGCGAAGCCGCTGCCGCTGGCGACGGCGGGCGAGGTCCAGCCCTACGCCAAGACGCTCGGCTACGGCTCGACCGACGTGGGCGACGTCTCGTGGGCGACGCCGACCGTCGGGCTCAACACCGCCACCTGGGCGCCCGGCACGCCGGCACATTCGTGGCAGTCGGCCGCCGCCAGCGGCACAACGCTCGGTTTCAAGGGCGCGCAACTGGCGGCCAAGGCGATGACGCTCGCCGCGATCGAGCTCTACACCGATCCCGCGCTGCGCCAGGCTGCGCGGGCCGAGTTCGACCGGGCGCGCGGGGCCGGTTACGTCTACAAGTCGCTGCTCGGCGACCGTAAGCCGCCGCTCGACTATCGCGATTAGGTTACCTCGCTCCCTCGGCCCGTTCGTCAGGGTGAGCGGGTGTGGTTGGCTAGGTCTGCGTCTGCGCGAACAGCGCGTCCATCGCGGGGCGCACCGGCCCCACGTCGTAGCCGGCGTTGGCGGCCGCCGCGGCGAGCGCCTTGG
>JBHWTG010000230.1:0-6746 GCA_043427735.1 Tsuneonella sp.
CGGGGTGACCGCCGCGAGCTTCGACACCGCCGAATTCCGCCGCTCGGACGGGCCGGGTTATCACGGGGCGCCGACCGCCTGGACGCAGGGCGCGACCGGCGCGGGCGTGAAGATCGCGGTGATCGACACTGGGATCGATACCGACAGCCCCGAATTCGCCGGCCGGATCGATCCCGCGAGCGCCGATGTCGCCGGCAACGGCACGGTCGAAGCGTTCGACGATCACGGCACCCAGGTGGCGATGGTCGCCGCGGCGGCGCGCAACAACACCGGGGTCATGGGGATCGCCTACAACGCCACGATCGTCGCGCTGCGCGCCGATCGCCCGGGCAGTTGCGCGAACACCAGCCCGACCGACGGCACCGACGGCTGCGTGTTCGCCGACCGGGACATCGCCGCCGGGATCGACCGCGCGGTCGCTGCCGGGGCGACCGTGATCAACCTCAGCCTCGGCGGGGACCCGCCCAATTCGACGATGGTCGCGGCGGTCCAGCGAGCGGTCGCGGCGGGGGCGGTGATCGTGGTGTCCGCGGGCAACGAGGGCGACGGGAGCGACTCAGGGGTCGATCCCAACCAGCCCAACCCGTTCGCCGCGGGCGTGCGCAACGCGGGCGGCAACAGCGTCATTATCGTGGGTTCATTGAACGAGCAGAGCCAGCTCTCGGCCTTCAGCAACCGCGCCGGCGCCCAGGCGAACTTCTACCTCGCCGCGCTCGGCGAGCGGGTGTGCTGCGTCTACGAGAACGGCGTGCTCAAGACCGAGACCAACGCCAGCGGCACGTTCGTGACGGTGGTTTCGGGCACCAGCTTCTCGGCGCCGCAGGTGGCCGGCGCGGTGGCGCTGCTCAAGCAGGCGTTCCCCAACCTTACCGCGACGCAGATGGTCAGCATTCTGCTCAATAGCGCGCGCGACGCCGGGGCGGCCGGGATCGACGCGGTCTATGGCCGGGGCATTCTGGACATCGCCCGCGCGTTCGCGCCGCAAGGCACGACCGTGCTCGCGGGCGGCACCGCGGGCCTCGCGCCGGGCGACGACACCGCGATCGGCTCGGCCGCGATGGGCGACGCGCTCGCCGGGCCGGCTGCGCTCGGGCATTCGGTCATCCTCGACGGCTACGGCCGGGCTTATGGTCTCGACATCGCGCGCGGGATGCAGTCGGCGGCACTCGCGCCGCGCCTGCTCGGCGTGGTCGACGCCGGATCGCGCCGCCTCGGCGGGGACAGCGATCGCTTGAGCCTCGCGTTCAGCATCGCCGACGGCTCGCGCGGAGCGCCCGCGTGGCCCGCGCAGCTACGTCTGAGCCGGCATGACGCCGAGGCCGCCCGGGTGCTTGCCGCGCGAGTCGCGCTGAAGATCGCGCCGGGCAGGCAGCTCGGCTTCACCTTTCGCGAGCGCGCCAACGGGCTCGTCGCGCAGCTCCAGGGGAACGACACGCCGGCGTTCCTCGTGGTGGGAGACGCGAGCGGCGATGCCGGGTTCGCGCAGGCCGGCCAGGCCTCGCTCGCCTACCGCCAGCAGCTCGGGCCCTGGGGCATCACCGCCAGCGGCGAGAGCGGCGAAGCGTGGCTCGGGACCTTGCGCGTTGCCGGCGGAACGCTCGGCCGGGCGCGCGAAGCGCGCTCGCTGGCGAGCTTCGGGATCGCCGCCGACCGCCGCTTCGGCGCGCTCGACACTGCCTTCGGGCTGACGTGGCTTGCCGAGGATCGCACCGTGCTCGGCGGGTTCTTCCACGATGCGTTCGGTGCGCGCGGGGCGGACACGATGTTCGCCGATGCGCGCGCGGGCTGGCGCTTCGCGGAGGGCTGGCGGCTTGGCGGCTCGGTTCGGCAGGGCTGGACCCGGCCCCGTCGCAGCGCGGTGATCGGCGCCGGCTCCGATTTCGTCAGCCGGGCGTGGTCGGCCGATCTGGTCAAGCACGGGGTGATCGGGAGCTTCGACAGTCTGGGCCTGCGGGTATCGCAGCCGCTGCGGGTGGAGCGCGGCGGGCTGGCGCTGAATCTGCCGGTCGCCTACGATTACGCCACGCTTTCGGCCACGAATGCGGTGCGTAATCTGTCGCTTGCGCCGAGCGGGCGCGAGGTCGACGGCGAGATCGCGTGGGCAGGGCGGCTATGGGGCGGCGACGCCGCTGCGAGCCTCTACTATCGCAAGGACCCGGGTCATTTCGCCAGTTTGCCCGACGACAAGGGCGCGGCGCTGCGGTGGTCGAAGAAGTTCTAGCCTAGCCCGCCGCGCCAGCCTTCCGTGCGAACTCCCAAGCCTTGTCCGCCAGCGGCGCGACGCGTTCCGACTGCGCCTTGGCGTGCGCGGAGCTGGCGGTGCCGTCGATCACGCGCTTCTTGATGCCCTGCAGGATGCCGGCGAGGCGAAAGAAGTTGTAGGCGAAGAACCAGTTCATGTCGGGCACCTGCGAGCGGCCGGTGGCGGCGCAGTAGCGTTCGACCGTCTCCTCGAGCTCGGGAATGCCGAGCGCCTTGCGATCGAGGTCCATCACCCCCGACCGGCCGCCGTTCTCCGTGACGTACATCATGCACAGGTAGGTGAAATCGGCCATCGGATCGCCGAGGGTCGACAGCTCCCAGTCGAGCACCGCCAGCACGCGCGGCGCATCGTGCGCGAAGATCATGTTGTCGATGCGGTAATCGCCGTGCACCACGCTGGTGCGGGTCTGCTCGGGGAGGGTCGCGGGGAGATACTCGATGAGCTTCTCCATCGAGGGCAGGGCCTCGGTTTCCGACAACCGGTACTGCTTCGTCCAGCGGTCGACCTGGCGGCCGAAGTAGTTGCCCCGCTTGCCGAAATCCTCGAGCCCCGCGGCGGCGATGTCGGCGTTGTGAAGCGCGGCGAGAGTATCGACCATCGCGTGGTAGATCGCGCGGCGCTCCTCCGCCGTCGCGCCCGGCATTGCCCCGTCCCAGATCGTGCGGCCGTCGACCATGTCCATCACGTAGAACCACGAACCGATCACCGCATCGTCGGTGCACAACCCGAACTGGCGCGCGACAGGGAAGCCGAGCTTGTGGAGCCCCGACTGCACGCGGAACTCGCGGTCGACCGCGTGGGCGCTCGGCAGCAGCTTGCCGAACGGCTTGCGGCGCAGGACGTAAGTCTTCCTCGGGGTCGAGATCTTGTACGTCGGGTTCGATTGGCCGCCCTTGAACTTGCCCTGGGTAATCGGACCCTCGAACCCCTCGACGTTGGCTTCCATCCAGGCCGTCAGCCGCGCCTCGTCGAGGCGATCGGCCGCGCCGGGCTCGACCGTGCCGGTGAACGCCGCGGTGGCGTCGGCGATCTCGGGACTCGGTGTACTCAAAACAGCCTCCGCTCATCCTGAGCCTGTCGAAGGATGCAGACGCCGCCCGGGCGGGCTTCGACAAGCTCAGCCCGAGCGGAAGTGGGTTAGGTGTCGAACACGATCACGCTGCGCGCGCTGTCGGCGCTCTTCATCTTCTCGAAGCCCTCGTTGACCGCGGAAAGCGGGATGCGCTCGGCGATGATGGTATCGAGGTCGAGCAGCCCGCGCAGGTAGAAATCGACCAGCCGCGGCAAATCGACCGGGAAGCGGTTCATGCCCATGATCGCGCCCTGCAGCTTCTTGCCCGAGAGCAGGTCCAACGCGGCCAACCCGACCTTGCAGTCCAACGGCATCATCCCGAGGATGGTCGCGGTGCCTCCGCGGCGCAGCACCTTTACCGCAAGCTCGGCCGAGGCCGGGCGGCCCACCGCCTCGATCGCGTGGTCGACTCCGCCACCGGTGAGCGCGATGACCTGCTGCGCCGCATCCTCGGCGAGCGCATCGACCGCGTCGGTCGCGCCCAGCACTTTGGCGAGCTCGCGCTTCGCGGGTACGGGGTCGCAGGCGACGATCCGCCCGGCTCCGGCGATCCGGGCGGCGTTGATCGCCGCGAGGCCCACGCCGCCGCAACCGATCACCGCCACCGTCTCGCCGGGAACCAGCTTGCAGGCGTTGAACACCGCGCCCGCCCCGGTGGTGACCGCGCAGCCGATCACCGCGGCCCGGTCCAACGGCATCTCGCGGTCGATCGCCACGCAGGCGTGCTCGTGGATCAGCATCTGCTCGGCGAACGCCGACAGGTTGAGCATCTGGTTGACAAGGCTACCGTCGGGCCGGGTGATGCGCGGCGGCTCGCCAGCCGCGCGGCGGGTCTCGGCGCCAAGGCACAGCGCCATGCGCCCGGTGACGCAGAACTCGCAGTGCCCGCAGAAGGCGCTGAGGCACGAGACCACGTGGTCCCCCGGCTTGACCGTGCGGACCTCGCTGCCGACTGCCTCGACCACGCCCGCCGCCTCGTGCCCCGGCACAGCGGGGAGGGGGTGGGGGTAGGCGCCTTCGATGAAGTGCAGGTCCGAATGGCAGAGCCCGCACGCGGCGGTGCGGATCAGCACCTCGTGCGGGCCGGGCTTGGCGATCGACAGCTCCTCGATCTCGAGCGGCTGTCGCGGTTGGACGAGGACGGCGGCTTTCATTCGATTCTCCATTCCCCTCCCGCTTGCGGGAGGGGTTAGGGGTGGGCAAGTTCGGCGGCGGACAGGCAGGCCCACCCCCGGCCCCTCCCGCAAGCGGGAGGGGAGATCCAGAGCTACCTCGTCGCCGCCATGTCCCCGGAGCTGAACTCCTTCGGCGCGCCCGGGTCGTTGCCGACATTGGGCGCGTGGCGGGCGAACTCCATGCGGGCGATGGCGCGCGCGTGGACCTCGTCGGGGCCGTCGGCGAGGCGCAGCGTGCGCTGGTGGGCGTAGGCATTGGCAAGGCCGAAGTCGTCGGAGACCCCGCCCGCGCCGTGCGCCTGGATCGCATCGTCGATGATCCGCAGCGCCATGTTGGGCGCCTGGACCTTGATCATCGCGATCTCTTGCGCGGCGGCCTTGTTGCCGACCTTGTCCATCATGTCGGCCGCCTTGAGGCACAGGAGGCGGGTCATCTCGATGTCGATGCGCGCGCGGGCCACCCGCTCCTCCCACACCGAGTGCTGGTAGATCGGCTTGCCGAACGCCTCGCGCGTCTGCAGCCGCTTGCACATCTTCTCCAGCGCCTCCTCGGCGACCCCGATCGTGCGCATGCAGTGATGGATGCGGCCCGGCCCGAGCCGCCCCTGCGCGATCTCGAACCCACGGCCTTCGCCGAGGATCATGTTCGAGACCGGCACGCGCACGTCCTTGAGCACGATCTCCATGTGGCCGTGCGGCGAATCGTCGTAGCCGAACACCGGCAGGAAGCGCTTGATGTGCACCCCCTCGGCGTCGAGCGGGACGAGCACCTGCGACTGCTGCTGGTGGCGCTTGGCCTCGAAATCGGTCTTGCCCATCAGGATCGCGATCTTGCAGCGCGGATCGCCCGCGCCGCTCGACCACCACTTGGTGCCGTTGATCACGTAGTGCTCGCCGTCGCGCACGATCCGGCATTCGATGTTGGTGGCATCGGAACTGGCCACCGCCGGCTCGGTCATCAGGAAGGCGCTGCGGATCTCGCCCTCCATCAGCGGCTTCAGCCACTCGTCCTTCTGCTCGCGGGTGCCGTAGCGGTGGAACACCTCCATGTTGCCGGTGTCGGGCGCGGAGCAGTTGAACACCTCGCTCGACCAGCCGACCCGGCCCATCTCCTCGGCGCACAGCGCGTATTCGAGGTTGGTGAGGCCCGGCCCGTCGAACTCGAACGTATCGTCGACGTGCGGCCGGCCCGACTGGGGCGGCATGAACAGGTTCCAGATGCCCTGCGCCTTGGCCCGGGCCTTTTCCTCCTCGAGCACCGGGTTGACGCCCCAGCGATCCTTCTCGTGCGCCGCGCGGTATTCGTCGGTACGCGGGCGGATGTGGCTGTCGATGAAATGGCGCACGCGGTCGCGCCAGTGCTTCTGCCGCTCGGTGGGTTCGAAATCCATTTCCTCGTCCTCTTGCTATCGGTTTTGATTAGGGACCGTGGCAGAGCCGTCGGGGCCAGCCAAGTCGATTGTCGCCGGCACTGCGTCCGCCCCCGGGCGCATCAGTGCGGCGGCGGCCAGCGCCTCGAGCCGTTCGTTGTGATCGTCTTCGCCCAGCGGGAAGCGCAGGAACATCGCGATCGCCAGGCCGACGAACGCCGTGGTGAGGATCACGAACACCAGCATCAGCCGCTCGAGGACGTCGGCGTCGACCTGGCCGGGCACGGCGTCCTGCGGGAAGCCGACCAGCGTGATCAGGCTGCCGGCGGCAAAGGTGCCGATCCCGGTCACGCATTTCTGCATGAACAGGTTTCCGGCAAAGAACAGCCCTTCCTCGCGGTGGCCGGTCTTCATCTCGGAATCCTCGATCACGTCGGCGAGCATCGATCCGGTGAGGATCATCGGGCAGATGCCGAGCCCGGTGGCGACGGTGAAGAACGCGAACGCGAGCGGCAGGGTGATCGGGTCGCCGTTTTCGGGAAACGCGCCGATGAGGCGCAGCACATACGGAGCCAGTCCGGCAATCACGGCCAGCCCGGCCATCAGCGCCGCGCCGTTCTTTTTGCCGAACCGCCGCGAGACGATCGGCGCGAACACGAACGCGAACACCACGCCGAGCAGAAGCGTCACGGGCCAGGCCGAGAACGCCCAGCGCGGGAACTCCCAGACGTAGCTCTGCATGTAGGTGCTGGTGGCGAAGTTGAGGCCCTGGTTGGCGTAAGCGAACACCCCGGCGGCCATCAGCGTCAGGAACGCGCGGTTGTGCAGCGTGCCGAAGATCGCGCGGATCTCGGCTCCGACCGGCT
>JBHWTG010000231.1:0-3451 GCA_043427735.1 Tsuneonella sp.
GTTGTGCGCGCGGCGCCTGGCTGTGGCCCGACGAGATCGACGCCCCGCTGGTCGAGCAGGACGAGCGCTACCGGGTGGGCATCGGCCCGCTCGAAGCGCCCCATGCCGAATGGCTGGCGGCCGCGCCCGAGCTCGTCGTTCCGGCCGACCTGCTCGCATCGCTTGCCGCCGCGCACCCCGGCGCGGCGGTGTGGGTCCGCCAGATCGGCAGCCACGCGCAGTCCGATGCGCTGCTGCTCGCGCGGCTCGCCTGATCATCACCCTTAGGAGCCTGCCCCATGTCCGACCCGCTGAGCTTCCCCTCCACCACCCCCCGGCATGCGCTGCCGCTGCTGTTCGCGGGCCAGGCGCAGAAGGAAGCCTTCGTCAACGCCGCGCTCAGCCTGTGCGACGCGCTGATTCACCCCGCGGTCGAGGGCGAGGCGAGCGCGCCGCCGGCGGACCCGGGCGAGGGCGAATGCTGGCTGGTCGGCGCGGCCGCGACCGGGGCATTCGCCGGGCACGAGGGCGAAATCGCCTGTCGCCAGGGCGGGCAGTGGCTGTTCGTGCCCCCGCGCGACGGGATGCACGCGCTCGACCGCGCCAGCGGCCAGCACGTGCTCTATCGCGGCGGCTGGCGGCGCGAGGCGGCACTCGCCGAGCCGGCAGGGGGAACCACCGTGGACCACGAGGCGCGCGCGGCGGTCGCCGCCCTCATCGCGGTGCTCGCGCGAACCGGAATCCTGCCCGGCAATTAGCCGGGAACCGAGCAAGGTGGACGGCGTTTCAGCGGCACAAGGAGGGCACACGCAGCGGATTTTTTTCGGATTGGCACGGCAACCGATGCTTATCTGCAACAGTTTGATGCGAAAGCCTGCTTGCCCTCCAAGTGGGGAAAAGTTAGAAATCGGGCCGCTCGATGGCTCCAAAATTCGTAAAAAGGGGAAATACATAATGCGGAAACTCGTCATTGGCATGGCCATGGCCTCGACGGCCATTGCTTCGCCGGCTCTCGCGCGCGACGGCGCCTGGTACGTCGAACTCGACGGCGGACCGATGCTCGTCGAGGACATCGAGTTCGATGTCGGCGCCGCGACCAACGCGGTCGTCGCCGATACCCACACGGGCTTCGACTTCGGCGGCATCGTCGGCTACGACTTCGGTGCCCTGCGCCTCGAGGCCGAAGCCAGCTATCGCGAAGCCGAGCTCGAGACGCTCACCAGCACCGGTGCGCTGTTCCCCTCGACCGGCACGTTCACGGCGCCCGCCGGCACGTACGCCGCGGGCGGTGACGCGAATGTCCTGAGCTTCATGCTCAACGGCCTATTCGACTTCGGGCCCGACGACGGCCTGCAGGGCTTCGTCGGCGGCGGCGTCGGTGTCGCCCGCGCGAAGATGGACAACGCCACGATCCGCTTCTCCGGCCCGGGCTTCCTCGACGATTCCGACACCGGTTTCGCGTGGCAGGTGCTTGCCGGCGTGCGTGCGCCGCTGACCGAGACGATCGACGTCGGTCTGAAGTATCGCATGTTCAACACCACGGATCTCGACCTGGTCGACACCCGCGGCCGCGACAGCAGCGCCAAGTGGCGTTCGCACTCGCTGCTCGGCACCATCGGGTTCAACTTCGGTGGCGCTCCCGCCCCGATGCAGACCTGCTGGGACGGCACGCAGCTGCCGATGGACGCGACCTGCCCGGATCGTCCGGTTCCGCCGCCGCCGCCGCCCCCGCCGCCCCCGCCGGTGGTGACCGCGCCGGTCTGCAACAAGGGCCCGTACATCGTGTTCTTCGAGTGGGACCGTTCGGACATCACTCCGGAAGCCGCGACGATCCTCAACAACGCGGTGTCGGCTTACGCCAACTGCGGCAGCGCCGCGGTCATGCTGGCCGGTCACGCCGACCGTTCGGGCTCGAACCAGTACAACGTCGGCCTCTCGCAGCGCCGGGCGGACGCGGTTCGCTCTTACATGAGCGCCCGCGGGGTTCCGGACACCCGGATCTCGACCGAGGCGTTCGGCGAGACCCAGCCGCGCGTCCCGACCGCGGACGGCGTGCGCGAGCTCCAGAACCGCCGGGTGGAAATCACCTACGGTCCGGGTTCGGGCATGTAAGCTCGGGCTTCGCTCGACAAAACGATTGGGGGGCCGGAGAAATCCGGCCCCTTTTTCGTTGGTGCAGCGAACCGTCAGCGGAGAACGACCGATGTTATCGAACACTCCTTTCCTGGCCGCCGCGGCCCTTGCGCTCGCCGGATGCAGCACCGTGGCCGATCTGCCCGCCGAGCGGATCGGGAGCGCGACGATCGTGCGGGCCGACGGCACCCCGGCGGGGACCGCGCAACTTCTCGCAAGCGGCGACCGGGTCACGCTGGCGGTGGTCGCCACGGGGTTGGGGACAGGGGTGCACGGGCTTCATCTGCACACCGTGGGCGCGTGCGCGCGGCCCGATTTCGCCTCCGCCGGCGGGCATCTCAACCCGCTCGGCCGCCAGCACGGCTCGGCCAACCCCGCGGGGAGCCACGCGGGGGACCTGCCGAACCTGACCATCCAGCCGGGCGGCACCGGCTCGCTGACGGCCGACCTCATGGGAACGCGCGAGCAGGTGCGCGGCTGGCTGTTCGACGCCGACGGCACCGCGATCGTGGTGCACGCCGACCCGGACGATTATCGCACCGATCCCACCGGCAATTCGGGCGCGCGGATCGCCTGCGGGGTGATCAGGCCGGGCTGAGCCCCTCTTCCCCCGCGGCGTGAGCCCGCGCGCGCAAGCCCGCGGCCGCCGCCGGGACCAGCAGGATCGCGGCAACGAGGAACGCGAGCCCGATCGGCACCGCCCACAGCGTCGAGCGCACCCCGAGCGAGATGTCGCCGCCATTCGCCGCCGAGACCCAGCCGGCGAGAAACGGCCCGAGCGCCAGACCGACCAGCGTCGTCGCCAGGAAGAACGTCGCCGTCGCCACCCCGCGCATGCGCGGCAGGACCAGCGACTGGCTGGTGGCGGCGGCCGCCCCCAGCGCGCTCGCGGCCAGGAACTGGCCGAGCGCCGCGCACACGTAATACACCACCTCGCTGGTCGTCGTGAAGGTGATCCACACCGCGGGGACCGGGGCGAGCAGGCCGAACACCACCACGTAAAGCCGGCCCGCCGGGGTGCGCACGTACAGCCAGTCGGCGAGCCGCCCGCCGAGGATCACACCGAGGAAACCGGCCACTGCTGCCGGCGCGCCCACCAGCCAGCCGATCTGGGTCTTGGGAATCGCGAACGCCACCTCGCCATAGGGCGCGGCGAAGAAGGAGGCGGCGTAGGACACGAACGAGACCGCGCCATAACCCAGGATCGTCGCCAGAAACGCCGGCGAACCCCAGGTCAGCCGGAAGGTCGGCAGATCGCGCGCGCGCTGGCCGCTGGCCCAACTGAACACCGCGTAATAGCCCACCCCCAGAAACAGCCACTGGTCCGACACGCCGACGG
>JBHWTG010000232.1:0-3003 GCA_043427735.1 Tsuneonella sp.
GATCTAGCAGGCCCCAGGCACATCGGTGCGCGGCGCGGATCACTGGACCCGGGTGCTCTTGATACCGCGCTGCGCGAGCGCGTCCTGCACGCTCTGCCGCCCTGCGAGATGCCCCGCGCCGACCGCCATGAACACCGTGCCCGGCCGGTCGAGCCGGTCGTCGATCCACTGGGCCCAGGTGCGGTTGCGTGCGTACAGCAGCCGCTCGGCGAGCGCGGGATCGTCCATCGCCGCGTTCATCAGTTCGGCCAGCCTGCCGGCATCGCCCGCCTGCCACGCGGCGACCATTTCGTTGAGCTGGGGCACCACCTTGTCGATGTTCGCGGCGGTGGTGGTGAGGAACTTCACCTGCGCCTCGAGCGGCAGCTCGTCGAACAGCTTCATCTGCCCTTCGAGCGTCTCGACCGCGCCGCGCTCGATACTGCCCGCCTTGCTCTCGAGCACTTTCTCCACCCCCTTGTCGAGCTGGTAGCCGCTCTGCATCAGCGGCAGGACCGACAGCGTCATCGCCGCGAACCACGGCTCGAACCGGTCGAACGCCTGCGGGGGCATCTTGAGGCTGGCGAGCGCGGCTTCGTAGGTCGCGCGCTGCTCGGTGGTCAGCATCGCGCGCAGGCTCTGTTCCGGCGGCAGCATCGCCAGCGCCATGATCGTCTGCTGCGCGGCCGGATCGCTCAGCGCCGCCGGCGGCAGCTCGGTGACGATCGCGTCCGACGCCGCCAGCGCCTGGGCCACGCGCGCGTCGAACCAGGCCGCGCTCTCGGGCAGCACGTGCACCGTGCCGAACAGGTAGATCGTGGTGTCGGCGTCGGCCACTTTCCACAGCGCGGGACCGGCGGGGGCGGCGGCCCCGGACGAGGGTGCTGCGTGGGTGGTCGCGCACGCGCTCAGCGACAGCAACACGGCGGGAACGAGCACGCGGGTGTAGCGGGCGATCATGCGGCTGCGGCCTCCTTGCCGGTCGGGGCCCGACAGATGTTCGCTTCGCCCGCCTCCTGTCCAGTGCCATTGACGGGTTTTGCCCGCTCCGCCAAAGCCCGCGCCGATGGCCCGCGACCCCTCCCGCAGCTTCCAAGACATGATCCTGACGCTCCACGATTTCTGGAGCGCGCGCGGCTGCCTGATCCTCCAGCCCTACGACATGCGCATGGGCGCGGGGACGTTTCACACCGCGACCACGCTGCGCGCGCTGGGGCCCGAGCCGTGGAACGCCGCGTTCGTCCAGCCGTGCCGCCGGCCGACCGACGGCCGCTACGGCGAGAACCCCAATCGGCTACAGCACTACTACCAGTACCAGGTGATCCTCAAGCCGAACCCGCCGGACCTTCAGGAGCTCTACCTCGAGAGCCTGAGCGCGATCGGCATCGACCCGCTCCGCCACGACATCCGCTTCGTCGAGGACGACTGGGAGAGCCCCACGCTGGGCGCCTGGGGCCTGGGCTGGGAGGTGTGGTGCGACGGGATGGAGGTGACCCAGTTCACCTATTTCCAGCAGATGGGCGGCTTCGACTGCAAACCGGTCGCGGGCGAGCTGACCTACGGGCTCGAGCGGCTGGCGATGTATCTCCAGGGGGTCGACAACGTGTTCGACCTCGATTTCGACGGGCGCGGCGTATCGTACGGGCAGGTGTTCCTCGAGAACGAGCGGCAGATGTCGAAGTGGAACTTCGAGGTCGCCGACACCGAGGCGCTGTTCGAGCTGTTCCGCAAGGCCGCCGCCGAGTGCCGCAACTGCCTCGCCGCCGAGCTGCCGATCCCTGCGTACGAGCAGGCGGTCGAGGCGAGCCATGTGTTCAACCTGCTCCAGGCGCGCGGCGTGATCAGCGTGCAGGAACGCGCCAGCTACATGGCGCAAGTGCGCGATCTCGCGCGCGGGGCATGCGAGGCGTACGCGCACAAGATGATGCCCGAATGGCAGGCGAAATACGCCGGGTGGACGCTGTGAGCGCCCAAATCAAATCCTCCCCGTTTTCGCCGCAGGCGCAAATGGGGAGGGGGACCGCCCGCGAAGCAGGTGGTGGAGGGGTCTTGGCCGCGGCAAACCCCTCCGTCAGCGGCTGCGCCGCTGACACCTCCCCATTTGCACTTCGTGAAAATGGGGAGGATCGCCGATGAGCGACTTCCTCCTCGAACTGCGCTGCGAGGAAATCCCGGCGCGGATGCAGGCCGGCGCTCGGAGCGAGCTGGAGAAGCTGTTCCGCCGCGAGATGGAGGCGGCCGGCGTCGCAATCGGCTCGGTCTCGGTCTGGTCCACCCCGCGCCGGCTGGCGCTGATCGCGCGCGATCTGCCCGTTGCCACCGAGGCGGTGCGCGAAGAGACCAAGGGTCCGCGCGCCGGGGCGCCCGCGCAGGCGCTCGAGGGCTTCCTGCGCAAGACCGGGCTCACCCGTGACCAGCTCGAGGACCGCGAGGGGGTGCTCTACGCGGTGGTCGAAAAGCCCGGCCGGCCCGTGCGCGAGGTCCTCGCCGAAGCGATCCCGGCGATCGTGCGCACGTTTTCCTGGCCCAAGTCGATGCGCTGGGGCGCGGCCTCGCTCTCGACCGAGAGCGTGCGCTGGGTGCGGCCGCTGTCGGGGATCGTCGCGATCCTCGGCGAGGAGCTGGTCGAGTGCGAGGTCGGCGGGGTTCGGAGCGGCTACGCGACGCTCGGCCACCGCTTCCACCATGACGGACCGATCACCATCGGCGGGGCGGACGATTATCGGGAGAAGCTGCGCGCCTGCCACGTGATCGTCGATCACGCGGAACGGCAGGATTTGATCCGCGCCGGAGCGAAGGCCGCGGCCGAGGCCGAGGGGCTGACGCTGGTGGAGGACGAGGGGCTGGTGGTCGAGAACGCCGGCCTCACCGAATGGCCGGTAACGCTCGCCGGCACGATCGACGCCCGCTTCCTCGACCTGCCGCCGGAAGTGCTGCGCACCTCGATGCGCGAGAACCAGAAGTTCTTCTCGCTCCGCGACCCCGCCTCGGGCCGGATCACCGCCTACGTCCTCGTCGCAGATG
>JBHWTG010000233.1:0-5258 GCA_043427735.1 Tsuneonella sp.
CTTCTCGGGCGTGCCCAGCGCGAGGCCGAGCAGCAGCGTGCGCACCGTCTCGCCCGGCAGGTCGAGCAGCGCGGCGGCGGGCACCGCGGCGAGCAGCAGCAGCGGCCCGAAGCTCAGCCAGTGCGCCGACAGCCGCGCCGCGAGCACCAGCTCCTCCGAGATGCCGCGCAGGGCGAGCTGGTCGAATACGCCGCTGTCGATGTCGTGGGCGACCAGCCGGTCGATCGGCAGGATCGCGGCGAGCAGCGCGGCGATCCACAGCACCCCGCCGCCGGTGCGCGCGAGCAGCGGCGCGTCGGGCCCGACCGCGAACGGGAACAGCACCGCCACCGCGATGAAAAACAGCACCACCAGCCACGGTCCGCCGCGCCCCTGGCCGAAGGACAAGGCAAGATCGCGGCGCAGGAGCGGGCCGAACGCGCTCACGGCGCGAAGTCCGCCAGCACGATCCGGCGCGCGCCGTGGGGCAGGGCGATCGGCTGGTGGGAGGCGACCACGCAGATTCCGCCCCCGCCGCAGTGAAGCGCAATCAGCGCTTCCACTTTCGCGCGAGCGCCGTCGTCGAGCCCGTTGAGCGGCTCGTCGAGCAACCACACCTGCCGCGGGGCGGCAAGCAGGCGGGCGAACGCGAGCCGCTTGCGCTGCCCGGTCGAGAGGTAGCCCACCGGCACCGCGGCGAGCGCCGCAAGTTCCATCACCGCGAGCGGTCCCGAGGGGTCGGTGCATCGGTCGAGCCGTTCCCAGAACCGCAGCGCCCGGCCGAGCGGCAGGTGCTCGTCCATCGCTAGCCGCTCGTCGACCAGCCCCAGGCTGCCGACCGTCTCGACCGACCCGCCGAACGGACGCGCGAGCCCGGCGAGGAGGCGGATGAGGCTCGACTTGCCCACCCCGTTGGCGCCGACCGCCTGCAGCACCTCGCCCGGCGCGAGCGCGAACGACAGCCCCCGGAACAGCAGCCGCTCGCCGCGGCGGCAGGCAAGGTCGCTCACGGCAAGGCGCGGTTGCATCACGCGGCGGGTTAGGCGAAGGGCGGGCCACTCACAAGGAACCCCGCGATGAGCGTCCCCCAACTGACCGAAGGCGAGCGCGATGCCATGCTCGCGGCGCTGCCCGAATGGACCCCCTCACGCGGCGGGAAGGCCATCGCCCGCAGCTTCCGCTTCGCCGATTTCAACGAGGCGTTCGGGTTCATGACCCGGGTCGCGCTGCTTGCCGACAAGGCCGACCACCATCCCGAATGGTCGAACGTTTACAACCGGGTGGAGATCGAATTGACCACGCACGATGCCGGCGGCCTCAGCCAGCGCGACATCGACATGGCGCGGGCGATCGACAGGCTGGTGTGAGCGCCTCCCACCGCTCGTGCCGAGCTTGTCGAAGCACCGTATCCGACTGGCGAGATGCGTCCTTCGACAGGCTCAGGACGAGCGGAGTGCTATTGTCCTAACGGCCGGGCCATGTCGCGCGCCTGCTTGCGCACCTTCCCGGGCATCCAGCGGGCTGCGAATGCCATCCGCCGGGCGGTCTTGCCGACGAGCGTGTGGAGCCGCTCGCCATGCACCGCGTCCCACGCCGCCTGCGCCACTGCGAGCGCCGGGGTGATCTCGAGCCCGGCTTCGCTCACCCGCGCGCGGATCGCCTCGTTGCTGGACTGGTTGGGGGTGTGGTCGAGCAAGGGCGTGTCGATGAATCCGGGCATGAGGTCGCGCACCTTGATGCCGAACTCGGCCCATTCGGCGTCGAGCGCTTCGGTGATCCCGCGCACGCCGAACTTGGTCGCCGAATAGACGCTCGCCCCGCCGGTGCCGTAGATTCCCGCGGCGCTCGCGGTGTTGAGCAGGCACGATCCCGGCGCGGTCCGCTTGAGATGCGGCAGCGCCGCCTGGGCGCCGAACAGCACGCCTTTCAGGTTGATGTCGAGGCAGCGCTCGATCTCCTCGACGGTGTTGGTGTCGAGCGAGCCCCCGAGCGGGATGCCGGCGTTGTTGGCGAGCACGTCGATCCGGCCCCCGGCGGCGGTCGAGAACGCGCCGAGCGCGGTGTCCCATGCCGCGCGGTCGCGCACGTCGAACTTGTGCGCGAAGGTGAAGCCCCCCTGGCCCGCATCCCCGATCCGCGCCTGCGTTTCGGTCATGCCGGCCGCGTCGATGTCGCCGAGCCCGACAAACCATCCGCGCCCGGCGAAATGCTCGGCGATCGCCCGCCCGATGCCCGAGCCCCCGCCGGTAATGAAGATTGCCTTGCGCACGCTCATGCTGCCTCCCCTTTGCAGGCTGGGGGTTAGCGCGATCGGTGGCGGATTGCTACCGGTTACAAGGGACTGGCAATGCCATCTTCAGAGCTTTGCCTGTAGCTTGGACTGGGGGCTACAGGTCATCGGTTCTGACCGAACATCGTATCCCGCAGCCTTTAAATCTTTGGTGACTTTAACGAGCATTTCCCGCGCCGCGCGCGGCCCTTTGGTCTCTTTGTCTGGGCTTACCGAAATGAAATACTGCCCAGGATCGGAGTGTGGCTCGGTGTAGCTACCACACAAGTCGGGGTCTTCATGTCCACTGAGGAGTACGTTCTCACTCCTAAGCCGCACGCCCGAACCTTCCGCATCGAGGACATCTACGCGATAACCTTTATCGTCCGTGGCGTGACCGAGATTGGGGGTCATCCCGTATTTCTTGACCAACAAGGCCAACTCCGTCGTGAACGGTGAAGTCGCCCTAGCAGGCACCATCACATAGACCTCGGCCGCAACTGGACCGGGAACCCCTGGCCCGGAACCGCAAGCAGCGACGCAAAGTGCGAGGCCAAACGAAAATGCGGCTGTAGTTCTCAAGTGATGCTCCTTCTGACGATCACAGCGCCGGATTGTTGTAACAATGCCAGGTGAAAATCGCCGTCGCCCCCCGATGCGGCCGCCAGTCTTCGGCGAGGGCGCGGGTTTGCTTTTCGGTGGGGCGTTCCTCCAGCCCCAGAATCTTGCCGAGGCCCGCCTGCACCGCGAGGTCGCCGGCGGGCCAGATGTCGGGGCGGCCTTCGGCGAACAGCAGGTATATCTCGGCGGTCCAGCGGCCGATGCCTTTGATCCGGGTGAGCTGGGCGATCGCCTCCTCGTCGTCGGCCGGGAGGTTGTCGAAATCCAGCGCCCCCGCGGCGACCAGCTCGCACAAGCTGCGCGCATAGCCCTGCTTCTGGCGCGACAGGCCGCAGGCGCGCAGCGTATCGAAATCGCGCGCGAGAAGCTCGTCGGGCGCAACGTCCTCGCCCACTTCGGCCTCGAGCTTGTTCCACATGCTGGCGGCGGCGGCGACCGAGACCTGCTGGCCGACGATTGCGCGCAGCAGCGTCGCGTGGCCGCGCTCGCGGATGCGCGGCTCGGGATAGCCGGCGGCCTCGAGCGCACGCGCCACCGCCGGCTCGCGCGCGGCGACCGCATCGAGGCTGTGCCTGATCTGATCGGCGGAAAGCCCCATCGCGGCCCCATTCCTGCCAAAGCGGCGATCTTGCTAAAACCAGTGTGGGCCCCTAGCAGCCGCGCCGAAGCAAAGCGACAAGGACCAGAGCCCCCATGCCCAAGCTGATCGTGGTCAACCGTGCCGGCGAGGAGCGCGCCGTCGATGCCGCCGACGGCCTGACCGTGATGGAGGCGATCCGCGACAACGGCTTCGACGAGCTGCTCGCGCTGTGCGGCGGGTGCTGCAGTTGCGCGACCTGCCATGTCCATGTCGACCCGGCGTTCAAGGACCGCTTGCCGGCGATGAGCGAGGACGAGGACGACCTGCTTGAATCGAGCGATCATCGCAACGAGCACTCGCGGCTCGGCTGCCAGGTGCCGCTGACCGCCGATCTCGACGGTTTGCGCGTGACCATCGCGCAGGAAGACTGATCGCGCAGGAAGACTAGGCGTTCGCAAACCGGAACTGCGTTGAAGGCGGGCCGGCGCGCGCCTAGCTCGGCTGGCATGACGGCCAATCCCGTGCGCAAGGGCACGCTCGATCTCATCGGCAACACCCCGCTCGTCCTCCTCGAAGGTCCTAGCGCCGAGGCTGGCTGCGAGATCTGGGGCAAGTGCGAGTTCCTCAATCCCGGCGGGAGCGTGAAGGATCGCGCCGCACTCGGCATCGTCCGCGACGCGGAGGACAGCGGCGATCTCGCGCCCGGCGGCACGATCGTCGAAGGCACCGCGGGCAACACCGGGATCGGCCTCGCGCTGGTCGCCAACGCGCGCGGCTATCGCACGATCATCGTCATGCCCGACAACCAGTCGGCCGAAAAGATGGCCACGCTGCGCGCGCTCGGCGCGGAGCTCGTGCTGGTGCCGCCGACCAAGTATTCGGACTGCAATCACTTCGTCCATACCAGCCGCCGGCTGGCCGAGGAGACCCCCGGGGCGGTGTGGGCCAACCAGTTCGACAACACCGCCAACCGCAAGGCGCACATCGAGACCACGGCGGCCGAAATCTGGGACCAGATGGGGGGCCGGATCGACGGCTTCACTTGCGCGGTCGGCACCGGCGGCACGCTGGCGGGGGTGGGCATGGGGCTGAAGGAGCGCGACGAAGCGATCGTCATCGCGCTGACCGACCCACACGGCGCGGCGCTCTACAGCTACTATGCCTCGGGCGAGCTCAAGTCCGAGGGCAGCTCGGTCGCCGAGGGCATCGGGCAGGGGCGCATCACCGGCAACCTCGAAGGCGCGCCGATCGATACGCAGTTCCGCGTGTCGGACGAGGAGGGGCTCGAATGGGTCGCCCGTCTGCTGCGCGACGAGGGGCTGTGCCTCGGGCTTTCGTCGGGGATCAACGTCGCCGGCGCCATCGCGCTGGGCAAGCAGCTCGGCCCGGGCAAGCGGGTGGCCACGATCCTGTGCGACACCGGTTTCCGCTATCTGTCGACCCTCTACGAGCCCGAGTGGCTGCGGGCGAAGAAGCTGCCGGTGTTCGACTGGCTGGCGGGCGGGGCACGATCCGGGGGCGGCGGTTGACTGAGCCGCGGCGGGGACTAGCTTGGCGGGCGATGGCCCTGCGCAAGCCTTCCGCTCGATCCGCGGACGAGACGATGCTGTCGCCGCTCGCCGGCACGCGGGCGCAGGCGATCCACCGGCTGCAGGTCGGGATTTCGCTCCTGCTGGGGATCGTGCTGATCGTCGGCCTCGCCAACGTGATCGAAGAGCGCGCGGCGCAAAGCGAAGCCGCGGCGGTTCCCCAGGTGGCCGCTTCGGCCGCGGCGCCCGCGGCTGCGCCCGCCAACGACCCGCTGGCCGA
>JBHWTG010000234.1:0-8938 GCA_043427735.1 Tsuneonella sp.
TGCGCCGCGCTCCTTGCCACCGGCCCTCTGCGGGCGATCCCGGCCATTGCCGGATATGGGTCCGGGCCCTAGAGCGGCGGCCATGGCGGACGAGCGGCTTTTCGACGACGACCTGCGGACCGGCGAGGAGCCCGGCCGGCCCGACGACCGCGTCGACGACGAGCGCCACGACGCCGACAACCGGCTGAAGCCGGGCTACGTCCGCAGCGTCAGGGAAGCGCTCGACGGCGGCGACAAGGGGCTCGTGTACGACCTCGTCGAGCCGCTCCACCCGGCGGACGTGGCCGATCTGTTCGAGCTGCTCGACCCGGCCGACCGCCCGCGCCTCGCCGCGGCGATCACCGACCTGATGAGCGGCGAAGTCATCGCCGAGCTCAACGACCACGTCCGCGAGGACATGATCGAGGCGCTGGCGCCGCAAGCCGTCGCCGAGATCGCCGAGCAGCTCGACACCGACGACGCGGTTCAGCTGATCGAGGATCTCGAGCCCGCCGAGCAGGCGGCGGTGCTCGCCGAAATGGAGCCCGAGGACCGCGCGGCGATCGAAAGCGCGCTGGCCTATCCCGAGGAGACCGCCGGACGCCTGATGAGCCGCGAGTTCGTCGCGGTGCCCGAGCACATGACGGTCGGCGACCTGATCGACTATCTCCGCGAGGCGCGCCCCGGCGAGCTGCCGACCGACTTCTGGGAAGTGTTCGTGGTCGACCCGGCGCATCACCCGGTCGGCACCTGCCAGCTCTCGTGGGTCCTGCGCACCCCCCGCGAAATCGCGCTGTCGGACGTGATGAAGCGCGACCAGACCCTGATCCCGGCGACGATGGATCAGGAAGAAGTCGGCAACATGTTCCAGAAGTACGCCCTCATCTCGGCGGCGGTGGTCGACGAGAACGGGCGGCTGGTGGGGCAGATGACGGTCGACGACGTCGTCCACATCATTTCCGAGGAAGCCGGCGAGGACGTCCTGCTGCTGTCGGGCGCGGGCGACGGCGACATCAACGAACCGATCAGGGAGGCTTACGCCGCACGGGTGCGCTGGCTGATCGCCAACCTCGGCACCGCGGTGGTGGCGAGCGCGATCATCGCGCTGTTCGGCGCGGCGATCGAGCAGCTCGTGGCGCTCGCCGTGCTGATGCCGATCGTCGCCAGCATCGGCGGCAATGCGGGCACCCAGACGATGGCGGTGACGGTGCGCGCGATCGCGATGAACCAGCTCACCCGCGCGAACACCCGGCGGATGATCTGGCGCGAGCTGCGCGTGGCGCTGCTCAACGGCGCGACCATCGCGGTGCTGATCGGCGCAGCCGTCGCGCTGCTGTTCACCCCGCAGCTCGGGCTGGTGATCGCCGCGGCGATGGTGATCAACATCGTCGTCGCCGGGCTCGCCGGGGTGGCGGTGCCGGTGGTGTTCGAGCGGCTCGACCAGGACCCGGCGGTCGCCTCGAGCGTGTTCGTGACGATGATCACCGATTCGATGGGCTTCTTCGCTTTCCTCGGGCTGGCGGTGGCGGCCGGTCTGGCGGGCTGAGCCGATGCCGCTCGGCATGACCAAGATCGCCTACCGCTCGAAGAACCTCGAGACCCTGCGCGCCTGGGTCGAGGCGGGCGACGAGGCGCACATGCACACGCGCTATCTGCCCACCCGCCACGCCGAGATGATCGGGGGCTCGCTGTACTGGATCATGGACCACATGATCGTCGCGCGCAGCGAGATACTCGGCTTCCAGCAGCGCCCCGACGGGCACTGGACGATCCGCCTCGCACCCCGGCTGATCCCGGTCGAGCCGCGCCACAAGCGCGCGCACCAGGGCTGGCGCTATTTGGAGGAGCGGAACGTCCCGCGCGACCTCGCCGAGGGCGAGGTGGCGGGCGATGCGATTCCGGGTAGGCTCGCCGGGCGGCTGACCAAGCTGGGATTGATCTAGCCTCGCGCGCTGCGCCGCGCCACCACCTTGCGCAGGACGTTCACGTAAGTCTCGGGCTCCTGCGCGCCGGGGACGATGAAGGCGCGGTCGAACACCATCGCCGGCACGCCGCTGACGTTGTTGTCCCACGCCAGTTGCTCCTCGGCCCGGACGGCGTCGGCGACCGCGGGATCGTCGAGCGCGGCGGAGGCGGCTTTCCGGTCGAGCCCCCCGACCTCGGCGATCGCGAGCAGCACCGCGCGGTCGCCGATGTCGCGCCGCTGCTGGAAGTGCGCGGCGAACAGCGCGAGCTTGAGCCGGGTCTGCGCGGCCGGGCCGGCGGTCTCCCGGGTCCACAGGAGCAGCTTGTGCGCCTCGAACGTGTTCCACAGCATCGCCGGCGGCGGCTCGCCCCCATCGGCGATTGGGCCCGCGTAGTCGAACGGGAAGCCCGCCGCGCGCGCCCGCTCGGCCATCATCGTCCGGCCCTCTGCCGCCTGCTCGGGCGTCCGGCGGTACTTGCGGGCGATGTGCGCGGTGCTTTCCTCGCCCTCGCGCGGCATGTCCGGGTTGAGCTCGAACGGCAGCCAGCGGATCTCGGCCTCGACCTCGTCCTCGAGTTGTTCCAGCGCCGCCTCGAGATGCTTGTAGCCGATCACGCACCAAGGGCACATGACGTCGGACCAGATGTCGATGGCGACTTTCGCCGGCTCGGGCGCGGTCATCGCGCGATCCACCATTCGAGCAGGTGCCGGGCAATCGCCTGCGGCGGCGGGGCGATGAATGCGCCATCGTCGCTGCCGGCGAGCGCATCAGCGATCTCGTCGCGGCTGAACCAGCGCGCCTCGTCGAGTTCGGCGATGTCGATGGTGATCGCCTCGTCGAGCGCCTCGGCGAGGCAGCCGATCATGAGCTGGCTCGGAAACGGCCACGGCTGGCTGGCGACGTACTCGACTGCGCCCACGCGCACGCCCGCTTCCTCGAGCACCTCGCGCCGCACGGCCTCCTCGATGCTCTCGCCCGGCTCGACGAACCCCGCGAGCGCGGAGAACCGTCGCGGCGGGAAGCGCGGCTGGCGCCCGAGCAGGAGCCGATCCTCGCGTTCGACCAGCATGATCGTGACCGGGTCGGTGCGCGGGAAGTGCTGCGCGCGGCAGGCGCCGCAGTCGCGCTGCCAGCCGCCCTTGGCGATGCGTGTCGGCGCGCCGCACGCGGCGCAGAAGCGGTGCCGGGCGTGCCAGTCGACCAGGCTGCGCGCGCCGCCGTACGTCGCCAGGTCCGCGGGTGCGAGCGCGGCGAGCATCTGCCACACCTGCGGGATCGCGTAAGCCGGCAGATTCTGCCCCGCCTGCGGTACCGGGGCAAAGCAGGCCTTGCCTTCGAGCAGCCCGAGGAACACCAGCTCGGCATCGGGCGCGCAGTCGGCGAGCGTGCCCCACAGGAGGCCCCCGCCCTCGCCCAGCGACGGCATGAGCCCGTCGAGCCGCAGCAGCCGCGCGCGCCAGTCCATCGCCGCGGCGAGCGCAGCCGGATCGGCCCGCAGGTGGTCTGCCCGGTCGAGCGGCGAACCGCTGAACGCGATCACGCCGGCCGGGCGCCGGCCATCGCGGCGACGTCGGCCAGCACCGCCCTGGTGAACTCGGCGGTCAGCGGGTAGCTTTCGGACGGCATGTACTGCGTCATCATCGTCGCCCGCAGCCCGCGGCGCATGTCGACGAAGCCGACCGTGCCCGCCGCCCCGCCCCAGCCGAAGGTGCCGGCCTGCTCCCCGAGCCCCACGCGCCCTCCGGCGCCGAACCCCGACCCGGCGGCGAAGGTGTTCTCGGTCACCGCGCCCTCGGGCAGCAGGTTCGAGGTGCCGACGCGCACCGCCAGCTCGCCCATCACCCGCTTGCCGTCGATCTTTCCGTAGCCGAGCAGCATCCGCAGGAACCGGTCGTAATCGCGCGCGGAGGACACCAGCCCCGCGCCGCCGAACGGGAACGCCGGCGGATCGGCATAGACCGACTGGTTCGCCGGATCGATCGGGACCAGCACCCCGCCAACCACACCGTAGTTCGTGGTGAGCCGGCCGAGCTCGCTCACGGGGACCTGGAAGAACGTGCTGGTCATCCCGGCGGGGTCGAACAGCCGCGCCTTGAGGAACGCGTCGAACGGCTGGCCCGAGGCGACCTCGATCACTCGCCCGAGCAGGTCGAGCGACATCGAATAGAGCCAGCGGGTGCCCGGCTGCACCACCAGCGGCAGCTCGGCGAGCCGGTCGGCGAAGGTCGCCAGGCTGCGCACCGGCACCCCGCGCCCGAACTGCGCGGCGATCGCCGGGATCTTGGTGACCTGCCCGGCGATCAGCCCGGCGTCCTCGTATGCGGCCTTGATCGGCCCCTTCTGAATGATCCCGTAGCCGATCCCGGCGGTGTGAGTCAGCAGGTGGCGCACGGTGATCGGCCGCGCGGCGGGCACGAGATCGGTCAGCGACCCGTCGTAGGTCTTCTGCACCTTCATCGCGGCGAACTTCGGCAGCAGCTCGGCGATCGGTTGGTCGAGCCCGAGCTTGCCGTCCTCGATCAGCATCATCGCCGCCATTCCGGTGACAGGCTTGGTCATCGAATAGACGCGGTACAGACTGTCGAGCCCCGCCGGCGCATCGACCCCGATCGCGAGGTCGCCCGCCGCGATCACGTCGGGCGCGCGCTGCCCCCAGCCGAGCGCGGCCACCACGTTGGCGAGCTTGCGCGGGTTCACGTAGCCGTCGACCAGCCGGGCAACCGCGGGCCACTTCGCGGCGGCATCCTGCGCGAGCGCGAGACCGGGCAGCCCCCCGAGCGCAGCACCCGCGCCGAGCCACGCGCCCGCGCGCAGCAGCGACCGCCGCGACATCTGCGGCGCCTCGAACTCCCTAAAGGCCATCGATTTCTCCCGGAATCGGTTTCAAATCGGGATGTGCGGCAAGGCGCCGGCCCGGTCAATCGCGCTTGCAACGCGGCGGTGTCCTATCCATATAGCACACATGGGCAACATCATCGCATTCATCCTCGGCCTCGTCTCGCTGGTGATCGTGATCCCGGCGACGATTCCGTTCCTCGGCTGGGCCAATTGGCTCGCGCTGCCGCTGATCGTGCTCGGGGTGATCGCCGGGCAGCTATCCTCGAGCAGCAAGGCGGGCCGCAACTTCTGCCTCGTGGTCCTGCTGATCGCGGTCGTCCGGCTGAGCCTCGGCGGCGGGCTGCTGTAGGGCTCCCGACTCCAGGGCCCGCGCGGCGGCTTTGGCGAACAGGGTCGGCAGCCCGGCCTCGGCGAGGCGGTCGAGCGGCCACCATTCCCCCGGACCGACCGGGTCCCCGTCCGAGGCCCTGACCGAAAGGTCGAGGTGGAAATGGGTAAAGCCGTGGCGCACGCTGCCCGCGTCGCGCCACTCGCCCGGCGGCGGCCCTGCCCCGTCCGCGCGCGCGGACCACCCATCGCCGGGCAACGCACGCATCCCGCCCAGCATTCCCTCGGCCGCGCGGCGCACCAGCCATACCGCACCGTCCCGCTCAATCCACAGCGCGGTGCCGCGGCGCAGCGGCTTGACCTTTTTCGGCGGCTTCACCGGATAGCGCTCGGGTTCGCCCTCGGCCCGCGCGCGACAACCGGCGGCAAGCGGGCACAGCAGGCAGCGCGGCCCGCGCGGCGTGCAGACCGTCGCCCCCAGGTCCATCATCGCCTGCGCGAAATCCCCGGCGCGTTGGGCGGGAGTCACGCTATCGGCATGCGCGCGGATCGCCTTGCGCGCCCCCGGCAGCGGTGCTCCTACCGCGAACAGCCGCGCGATCACCCGCTCGACGTTGGCATCGACCACCACCGCGCGCCGGCCGAAGGCGATCGCCGCGACCGCCGCCGCGATGTAGGCGCCAACCCCCGGCAGCGCACGCAAGTCCGCCTCGGTATCGGGAAACGCGCCGCGCGCCGCCACCGCGCGGGCCGCGGCGAGCAGGTTGCGCGCGCGCGAGTAATAGCCGAGCCCCGCCCATGCGCTCATCACCTCGCTCTCGTCCGCCGCCGCCAGCGCCTCGACCGTGGGCCAGCGGGCGAGAAACCGCGCATAGTAGGGCGCGGCCGCGGCGGTCGTGGTCTGCTGGAGCATCACTTCCGACAGCCATACGCGATAGGGCTCGGGCGGCGGCGCGGCCGGCGGGCTGCGCCACGGCAGCGCGCGCGCGTGGCGGTCGTACCAGCCGAGCAGGCGGCTGGCGACGGTCTCCTGGCTGGCGCTCACCGGGCGGCTATGGCATGGGCGACGGCGCGATGGAACGGGACGCCAAGCCGAAGGTCGGGCGACCGGCCTCAAGTAGCGAAGCGGCAGGGCGCCAATACACGCGCCCGCGCGGCGGGCCGGCGAAGTCGATCGCCGAGCTGACCCCGCAAGTCGGCCGGACCGCGTTCCGCCGGTTCGGCTTCGTCCAGTCGAGCGTCGTCACCCGCTGGCCCGAGATCGTCGGCGCGCACCACGCCCGCGTCTGCACGCCCGAGGCGATCCGCTTCCCGCCCGGCGAGAAGGCCGACGGAATCCTCCAGCTCGTCGTGCTGCCCGCGCACGCTCCGCTGATCCAGCACGTGATTCCGGAGATAATCGCGCGGGTGAATCGGTTCTTCGGCTACAAGGCAGTGGCGAAAATCAAGCTGCGGCAAGGCGCGGTTCAGCCGCCCGCGGCCAGGGAACGCGCCGCCGCGCCGCCTTCGCTGAAACCGATCCCGCTCGAGCTGGGCGACAGCTTGCGCGACATCGGCGACCCGGAGCTGCGCACCGTGCTCGAATCGCTCGCCCGCGCGCTGGGCGGACAGGAGGAAACGCCGTGAAGCTTGCCCGCCTCGCCTTCGCCGCCGTCGCCGCGCTTGCCGCCGCCGGCAGCGCGCTCGCGGCGCCGAACTGGCTGACGGTGGTCGACACCAAAGGCGGCGGCCACGCGATCGGCAACCCGGCGGCCAGGCTCAAGCTGACCGAGTTCGTCAGCTACACCTGCGATGCCTGCGGTCGCTTCGCGCAGGAGGGCAAGAGCGCGCTCGACGTCTATGTCGCCACCGGCAAAGTCCAGCTCGACGTGCGCCACGTGGTGCGCGATCCGGTCGATCTCACCGCCGCGATGCTGGCGAATTGCGGCCCGGCCGCGAAGTTCCCGCGCAATCATGCCGCGCTGATCCTCGCGCAGCCGAAGTGGCTCCCGGCCGCGCAGCGGGCCTCCGCCGGGCAGCAGGCGCGCTGGTTCAACGGTCCGGGCCCAGCGCGCCGGCGGGCGATCGCGTCCGATCTCAAATTCTACGACATCATGCTCGGCCGCGGGTACGACCGCCCCGCGCTCGACCGCTGCCTGTCCGACGAGGCGCTGGCGAAGCGGATCGCCGAGCAGTCGGCCGCCGACGGCACCAAGTGGAACGTGCGCACCACGCCCAGCTTCGCGCTCGACGGCGCGCTGCTCGCCGGCACGAGCACCTGGCCGGTGCTGCGGATGCAGCTCGACGCGCGGCTTTAGGCGCGGCCGTAGCTGTGGACAGCGGCCGCTCGCGCTTCACCCCCCGTCCGCCCTCGTATACCCTCGCCGCCTGCCCGAAAGGATGACCATGCCGCGCTTTGCCCCCCTCGCCCTCGCCGCCGCGCTTGCGCTCGCCGCGTGCAGTTCGGAAGAAGAGCCGGCCGACGGCACGGTGGCCGAAGGCGCGCCGGTCGCCGCGGTTCCCGCCCCCGCGGGGCAGGAATGGATCGAGGTCGCCGCGGTCACCCCCGACGGAGGCTACATGGTCGGCAACCCCAACGCGCCGATCAAGCTGATGGAATACGGCTCGCTGACCTGCGGGGCTTGTGCCAACTTCACCCAAACCGGGTTCGAGGCGCTGCGCGACAAGTACATCAACAGCGGCAAGGTCAGCTTCGAGCTGCGCAACCAGGTGCACAACGGCATCGACCTCGTGCTCGCGCGCCTCGTACGCTGCTCGACGCCCGACGCGATGGTGCCCCTGTCGGAGCAGGTGTGGCTCAATTTCGACGAGGTAATGGCCGGCGCGCAGAGCGCCGCGCCCCGGCTCGAGCAGGCCATGGCGCTGCCCGAGAACCAGCGCTTCGCCGCAGTGGCCGAAGCGGCCGGACTGCTGCCGTTCTTCGCCGCGCGCGGGATCAGCGAGGATCAGGCGCGCACGTGCCTCGCCGATGCCAAGGCGGTCGAGGCGATCGCCAAGCGGTCCGAGAGCCAGTCCGAAGAGCTCAAGGTCGCCGGCACGCCGACGTTCTTCATCAACGGCAGGAACGTCGGCACGCAGTCGTGGGCGACGCTCGAGCCGATGCTGCAGCGCGCGGGCGCCAGGTAGCGCCGGCCGCCGATGCGGATCAGCCGGCTCAAGCTCAGCGGGTTCAAGAGCTTCGTCGAGCCGGCCGAGCTGCGGATCGAGCCGGGGCTGACCGGGGTGGTCGGCCCCAACGGCTGCGGCAAGTCCAACCTGCTCGAGGCGATCCGCTGGGTGATGGGCGAAAACTCGCCCAAGGCAATGAGGAGTTCCGGGCGCTCGGGCGGGATGGACGATGTCATCTTCGCCGGGACCGCGCAGCGCCCGCAGCGCGATTTCGCCGAGGTGGTGCTGTCGGGCACCGGCGGCGACGGCGAGGAGCTCGAGGTCGTCCGGCGGATCGAGCGCGGCGCGGGCAGCGCCTACCGCGTCAATGGGCGCGACGTGCGCGCGCGCGACGTCGCGCTGACCTTCGCCGATGCCGCCACCGGGGCGCATTCGCCGGCGCTCGTCAGCCAGGGCAAGATCGCGCAGGTGATCGCAGCCAAGCCCGCCGAACGGCGGATGATGCTGGAGGAAGCCGCCGGCATCGCCGGCCTCCACGTCCGCCGCCGCGACGCCGAAGGCAAGCTGCGGCAGACCGAGGCCAACTTGGCGCGGCTCGAGGACCTGATGGCGGGCCTCGACAGCCAGATCGCCGCGCTCCGCCGCCAGGCCCGGCAGGCCGAGCGCTATCAGGCGCTGTCTGGGCAGATTCGCGTCGCCGAGGCGCGGCTGCTCAGTAT
>JBHWTG010000235.1:0-5784 GCA_043427735.1 Tsuneonella sp.
TTGTCCACCGCCGCGGACTGCGCGGGCGCGAGCAGGAACGTCGGGTGCGCGGTGAACACGGCGTGGAGCTGCGGGCGCTCCCAGCGTGCCGCGAACGCGTCGAAATCGCGTCCCTCGCCGATCAGCGCCGCGAGGTCGGCGGTGGCCTCGGCGGGCCGGACGAGCCGCTGGAGCCGTTCGGCGCGGCTCTTCAATGAGCTGCATTCGAGCTCGGCGACGAGCGAATCTATCTCGGTCAGGGTCAGCTCGCCGCTCTCGATCCCGCGCGACAAGTCGAGCGAGAGCTGGAACACCGGGTTGAACAGCGGCGTCTCGGCGGTCTGGCGGTGAAGCGCCTGGAGCCGCGCAAGAAGGCTCGCAACGGACTTCACCGGCCGAGCGCGGCAGCCTCGCGCGCGAGGCTCTCGACCTGCACCCGATCGGGCACCCCGCCCGGCGCGACCCAGCTCCCGCCGACGCACAGGACGGGTTCGAACGCGAGCCATTCGGGCGCGTTGGCGCGGGTGATCCCGCCGGTCGGGCAGAAGCGGCACTGGCCGAACGGTGCGGCGAGCGCCTTCAGCGCCGGCAGGCCGCCCGCGGCCATCGCCGGGAAGAACTTGAAGCGGGTGAGCCCCAGGTCGAGCCCGCGCATGATGTCGCCCGCGGTGGCGACGCCGGGCAGGAACGGAACGCCGCTGGCGGCCGCCGCTTTGCCGAGCGGCTCGGTAAGGCCGGGGGCGACGATGAACTCGGCCCCGGCCGCGAGAGCCTCGTCGAGCTGGCCCGGGCTGGTCACGGTCCCCGCGCCGACCACCGCGCCCGGGACCGCCTTCATCGCGCGGATCGCGGCGAGCGCCGCCGGGGTCCGCAGCGTCACCTCCAGCACCGGGAGCCCGCCCGCGACAAGCGCTTGGGCGAGCGGAACCGCGTGCGCGAGGTCTTCGACCACGATCACCGGAATCACCGGCGCCATGCGCATGAAGCGCTCGATCTCGCTCATGAATGCTCCGATGCGAACGCCGCGACGGCCCCGAACAGACCGGGTTGGGGGTGGACGATGAGCTTGACGGGGATCGTGCCCATCAGCTCGGCGAAGCGGCCCTTGGCGCGGAAGCGCGCCGCGAAGCCGGAGCGGAGCAGGGTATCGCGCAGGCGCAGACCCAGCCCGCCGGCGATCACCACCCCCGCGAATCCGCCCTGAGCCAGCGCGACGTCGCCCGCCACGCTGCCGAGCGAGAGGCAGAAGCGGTCGACCGCGGCGGCGGCGAGGCTGTCCTCGCCGCTCGTTCCGCGGGTCCAGAGGGCTATGTCGTCTTCCTCGATCACCGCGCGGCCCTCCATCGCCGCGAGCGTCTGGTAGATGTCGGAGATCGCCGGGCCGGCGACCACCCGCTCGACCGAGACCCGCATGTGCCGTTTCCTCAGCCGCGCGAGGATCGCGTCCTCGATCGCATCGAGGGGCGCGAAATCGACGTGTCCGCCCTCGGTCGCCTGCACGTGGTAGCCGCCGCTTCCGTCGCGCCACAGATGCGCGACGCCGAGCCCGGTGCCGGGGCCGAGCACGCTGATCGTGCCCCTGGCGCGCAGCGGCTCGTCGGGCCCGGCGAGGTGGACGAACTGATCCGCGGGCGCCCGCGCGACCGCGTGCGCGACGGCTTCGAAATCGTTGACGATCGTGAAGCGGTCGATCCCGAGCTTCTCGCGCACCAGCGCCGGGCGGATGATCCACGGGTTGTTGGTGAAGCGGATCACCTCGCCCCCCACTGGGCCCGCGATCGCCATGCTCACCGCCCGCGGCAGCGTGCCGCCGCGGCGGGCGCGGAAATCCTCCCACGCGGTCTGAAAACTCGCGTGATCCTCGGTGTGGAGCGTCTCGGCCTCGCCGAGCGCGATTTGCCCACGTTCGTCCACGCTGGCGATGGCGAAACGCGCGTGGGTGCCCCCGATATCGACCGCGACCAGATCCATCACAGGTCTCCTGCCGCGAGCATCGCGCTCGCCCCGCGCTCGGCCGAGTCGGCGCCGGCGCGGAACATCGCGAACAGCTCGCGGCCGACCCCGGCGGTGTCCTCGCGCATCGCCACCGGCTCGCGCGCCGCCAGATCGGCCTCGGTCGAGAGCGTCCCGCTCGCCCCGCACAGCCGCACCATGTCGCCGTCGCGCAGCCGGGCGAGCGGGCCACCGCCCAAAGCCTCGGGCGTGCAGTGGATCGCGGCGGGCACTTTGCCGCTCGCTCCGCTCATCCGTCCGTCGGTGACGAGCGCGACCCGGTAGCCGCGGTCCTGCAGCACGCCGAGCGGCGGGGTCAGCTTGTGCAGCTCGGGCATGCCGTTGGCGCGCGGGCCCTGGAAACGGACGACCACCACCACATCGCGGTCGAGTTCGCCGGCCGCGAACGCCTCGACCACCGCGTGCTGATCGTCGAACACGCGGGCCGGCGCCTCGATCGTCCACCGTGCAGGTTCGACCGCGCTGGTCTTGAAGCACGCCCGCCCGAGGTTGCCCTCGACCAGCCGCATCCCCCCTTCGGGCTGGAACGGCGCGGATACCGGGCGCAGGATGCTGTCGGACCCGCTCGGCCCCGGATCGCGCCACGCGAGCTCCTCGCCGTCGAGCCACGGCTCGCGTGCGTAGGCGCCCAAATCCTCGCCGAACACGGTCATGATGTCGCGGTGAACAAGCCCCGCCTCGAGCAGCTCGCCGACCACGAACCCGAGCCCGCCGGCCGCCTGGAACTGGTTCACGTCGTCCGCCCCGTTGGGATAGACCCGCGCGAGCAGCGGCACCGCCGCGCTCAGCTCGGCCATGTCGGTCCAGTCGATCGCGATGCCGGCGGCGCGAGCGAAAGTCGGGATGTGGATCGCGTGGTTGGTCGAGCCGCCGGTCGCCAGCAGGCCGACAGTCGCGTTGACGATCGCCTTCTCGTCCACGCACCGGGCGAGCGGGCGGTAGTCGTTGCCGCCGCGCGCGATGCCCGCCAGCCGGTGGACCGAGGCGCGGGTCAGCGCCGCGCGCAGCGGCGTGCCGGGATTGATGAACGCCGCCCCGGGAAGCGACAGGCCCATCAGATCGAGCATCATCTGGTTCGAGTTGGCGGTGCCGTAGAACGTGCACACGCCGGGCGAGTGATAGCTCGCCGCCTCGCTCTCGAGCAGCTCGGCGCGGGTCGCCTTGCCCTCGGCATAGAGCTGGCGGACGCGCTGCTTTTCCTTGTTCGAGATGCCCGTGGGCATGGCGCCAGCAGAGAAGAAGATCGTCGGCAGGTAGCCGAACCTGAGCCCGCCGATCAGCAGGCCGGGCACGATCTTGTCGCACATTCCGAGCATCGCCACGCCGTCGTACATCGCGTGGCTGAGGCTGACCGCGGTGGCGAGCGCAATCACGTCGCGGCTGAACAGCGACAGCTCCATGCCGTCGGTGCCCTGGGTCACCCCGTCGCACATGGCCGGGGTCGCCCCGGCCACCTGGCAGGTCGCGCCGACCTCGCGCGCCCATAGCTTCATCTGCGGCGGGTAGGCGCCGAACGGCTGGTGCGCCGAGATCGTGTCGTTGTAGGCGGTGACGATGCCGATGTTGGGGCCCGCGCGGGCGGCGATCGAGGCCTTGTCCTCGCCTGTCGCGGCAAAGCCGTGCGCCAGGTTCGAGCACGGCAGCGCGGTGTTGCGATCGGCGTGCCGGTCGCCTTCTCGCTCCATCAGCTCGAGGTAGCGCGCGCGGCCGCCGCGCGATCGCTCGACGATCCGCCGGGTGACGCGATGGACGGTGTCGTGGAGGTTACTCATGCCAGCTCACCCCGTCCCGCTCCGCCAGCGCGATCGCCGCGTTGGGGCCCCATGTGCCGGCGCTGTAGGGCTTCGGCCGCACCCCGGCCTGCGCCCACAAATCGCCGATCGCATCGATCCATTCCCATTGCGCCTCGACCTCGTCGCGGCGGACGAATAGCGTCTGGTCGCCCTCGACGAGATCGAGCAGCAGCCGCTCGTAGGCGATCCGGCGGACAGCGCCGGCGAACGCATCGGGCATCGAGATGTCCAGTGGCACGGGCCGCAGGCGGATCCCCTCGCGGTCGAGGCCGGGGACCTTGGCCATCAGCGAAAGGCTGACGTTCTCTTCAGGCTGAATGCCGATCACCAGCCGGTTGGGCTCGGTCCTGGCGCCGCGCCCGGCGAAGATCGAATGCGGCACCGGCCGGAACTGGACGACGATCTCGGTCACCCGCTCGGGCAGCCGCTTGCCGGTGCGCAGGTAGAACGGCACTCCGCGCCAACGCCAGTTGTCGACATGCGCCTTGATCGCAACGAAGGTTTCGGTGGCCGAATCCTTGCCCAGCTCCTCGTCGTAACCGGGCACCGCTTGCCCCTCGACCGCGCCCGACCGGTACTGCCCGGTGACCGTCTCGCCCTCGGCCACCGGGCGCAGCGAGCGCAGCACCTTGACCTTCTCGTCGCGCACCGCGGTGGCATCGAAGCTGGTCGGCGGCTCCATGGCCACGAGCGCGAGCAGCTGGAGCATGTGATTCTGCACCATGTCGCGCAGCGCGCCACTGTCATCGTAGTAGGCGACGCGCGATTCCAGACCGACCGTCTCGGCAACGGTGATCTGTACATGGTCGATGTAGTTGGCGTTCCAGATCGGTTCGAACAGCAGATTGGCGAAGCGCAGCGCGAGGAGATTCTGCACCGTCTCCTTGCCGAGGTAGTGATCGATGCGGAAGATGCGGTCCTCGCTGAACGCCCCCGCCACCGCGTCGTTGATCTCGCGGCTCGAGGCGAGATCGGTCCCCAGCGGCTTCTCGAGCCCGATGCGCACGTGCGGCCCGGCGAGGCCCGCACCCATCAGCCCTGCGATGGTCGGCTCGAACAGGCTCGGCGCGGTTGACAGGAAGATCGCCAGTCCCTCGGCGGGCTGGCCGACCTTGCCCGCCAGCGCGTCGAACCCTTCCCCCTGCGAGGCGTCGAGCGGCTGGTAGGAGAGCCGCGCGAGAAAATCGCCGAGATCCCCGCGGCGCCCTTCGGGCAGGTGCTTGTCGAGCGCGGCGCGAGCGAACTCGCGGAACTCGGCGTCGCTCATCGCGGAGCGCGCGGTGCCGACGATCTTCAGCTCGGGCGACAGCAGGCCATCGTGCGCCAGCGCCGCGAGCGAGGGCAGCAGCATGCGCTGCGCCAGGTCGCCGGTCGCGCCGAACAGCAGCAGCCGGTCGGCGGTGAACTTCGAGACTGATCGGCTAGGGGCCATGGCGCTCGCAATCGGGTTGTGCCGCGCCGGCCTAGCAACCCCGGCGTGCCCGGCATAGCGCGGGCATACTTATTCATTCGCCGATCGCGGTGAGCACGATCTCGCGCGCGTGACTGCGCGCGCGGTGTTCGGCGAGGTAGATCGCCTGCCAGGTGCCGAGCAGCAGCCGCCCGCCCGCGAAGGGCACCGTGAGGGCGCTGCCGGTGAGCATCGCCTTGATGTGCGCGGGCATGTCGTCGGGGCCCTCGTCGGCGTGCTCGTAACCCACGTTCTCGGGCGCGATCCGATCGAGCCAGCGCAGCAGATCGCGGCGCACCGCCGGATCGGCGTTCTCGCTGATCAGCAGCCCGGCGCTGGTGTGGCGGCAGAACAGGCTGAGAGTGCCTGTGGCGAGCCGCGCCTCCGCAAGCCAGATCGCTACCTCGGAGGTGATGTCGTTGAGCGCGCGCCCAGCGGTCTCGATCCGCAGAACGCCCTGTTCGACCCTCATGCCAGCCCGAGCGTGCGGCGCGCGGACTTGAGATGCGGCAGGTCGAACATCCTGCCCTCGATGCCCACCGTGCACGG
>JBHWTG010000236.1:0-3635 GCA_043427735.1 Tsuneonella sp.
CAGAAGGATGCGCCCGCGCCGGTCAGCACCATCGCCCGCACGCTGCGATCGCGCGCAAGCTCGTCGGCCAGCGCGGCGAACTCGGCGCTTTGCTCGGGGTCGGTGATGGCGTTGCGGTCGGCCGGCCGGTCCATGGTCACGGTCAGCACTGCACCGTCGCGCTCGGATTTGAGGAACTCACTCATGCGCCCGCCTTAGTCAGCGCGGCGAAGCCGGGCAATGCGCGGGATTGCCGGCCACGCCGCGGTGAAGCAAGGTGACCGGCGTGTTCGACACCTTCCGATTGGCTGCGATCCGCGCCGAGGATCAGGCGCTGCGGCCGCGCGTGCGGGCGATCGCCGCCGAAGCGGTGGCGGGCATGACGCTGGAGCAGCGCGCCCGCTCGTGGATGGGGTTCGATCCCGCCTTCAGCCGCACGCTCGGGACGGCGGGCCTGCTGGGGCTGACGCTGCCGGTGGAGTACGGCGGCGCGGGCCGGGGTCCGTTCGCGCGCTTCGTGGTGGTCGAGGAGCTGCTCGCCGCCGGCGCACCGGTGGGCGCGCACTGGATTGCCGACCGCCAGAGCGCGCCGCTGATCTTGCGCTACGGCAGCGAAGCGCAGCGGCGCTCGCTGCTCCCGCGCATCTGCCGGGGCGAGGCGCTGTTCTGCATCGGCATGAGCGAGCCCGGTGCAGGGTCCGATCTCGCCGCGGTGCGCACCCGCGCCGAGCGCACCGCCGCCGGCTGGCGCCTCAACGGTCAGAAGCTGTGGACCACCGGGGCCGACCGCGTCGATTACATGATCGCGCTCGTGCGCACCTCGGACGGTGCCGAGGATCGCCACGCCGGGCTTTCGCAAGTCATCGTCCCGCTGCGAACTCCCGGAGTATCTGTCCGCCCGATCGAGGACCTCGCGGGCGATGCGCATTTCAACGAGGTGTTCTTCGAGGACGTCGATCTTCCGGCCGAAGCGCTGATCGGAGCCGAAGGGCAGGGCTGGGCGCAGGTCACCGCCGAGCTCGCTTTCGAGCGCAGCGGCCCCGAGCGGATTTATTCGAGCATGATCGTGTTCGATGCCTGGCTCGCGCACTTGCGACGCGTCGGGCGCGCCGGCGAGGCCGCGGCGGCGCTCGTAGGCACCTTCGCGGCTCGCCTCGCCACGCTGCGCGCGATGTCGCTCGCGTGCACCGCGCGGCTCGCCGCTGGCGAGAGTCCGGTCGTCGAAGCCTCCCTGGTCAAGGACCTCGGCACCGCGCTCGAGCAGGAGATGCCGCTCGCCATCGCCGACGATCTCGCCGCGCATCCGGATGAGCCGGCCGACGCGGACTTCGTTGCGGCGCTGCGTTACCTCACGCTGGTCGCGCCGAGCTTCTCGCTGCGCGGCGGCACGCGCGAAATCCTGCGCGGGATCATCGCTCGCGGGCTCGGTTTGCGATGAGCGAGTATCTCGCCCCGTTCGAGACGATGCTCGCGGCGCTGTTCCCGCCCTCCCGAGTGCGGGAGATCGACAGCGGAGCGGATTGGCGTGTGGAGCACGAGGAGGTCGAGCGCTCGGGCTTCCTCGACGCGCTGCTGCCCGAGGAACGCGGCGGGGCGGGGCTCTCGCTCGCCGAGGTGGCTCCGCTGTGGATCGCGCTCGGCAGGAGCGCGGCCCCGCTCGAGATCGGCGGGGCGACGATCGAGCGTGCCGGGCGGGCGGCCGACGAGGCCGGTCTCGGCCATGCGCTGCTGCTCGCCGCGGCGATGGCGGGCGCGGCTGCGCGGGTACTCGAAATGTCGGCCGAATACGCGGGCGAGCGGGTTCAGTTCGGCAAGCCGATCGGCCGGCAGCAGGCGGTCCAGCAGCAGCTCGCGGTGATGGCCGAGCACGCGCTTGCGATGCGGCTCGCGGTCGAGCTTGCCGCGGGCGGGCGCGGGTGGCCGACCGCCGCAGGCGCAGCGGTCGCCAAGACCGTCACCGCGCTCTACGCGCCGGCGGTCGCCAACGCAGCGCACGCGGTCCACGGCGCGATCGGCATCAGCGCGGAGCACGATCTGCAACTATTTACCCGCCGCCTCCACCGCTGGCGGATCGAGGCGGGCGGCGAAACGCTGTGGGCACGCCGGCTCGGCATCGCGCTGGTCGCCTCGGACTCCAGCGCGCTCGACTGGATGCGCGCGGAGCTTTTCGCCGAAGCGGTCATTTAACTCCTCGAACCTTTGAGCAGGGAGGAGGACCGAATGACGCCCCGGTGGCCCGAAATTCTCTGGATCGTGCGCCACGGGCAGAGCGCCGGCAACGTCGCGCGCGACACCGCCCATGCCAACGGCGCGCTGCGGATCGACCTTGCCCACCGCGACGTCGACGTGCCGCTATCGGACCTCGGGCGCGAGCAGGCGGCCTCGCTGGGCAAATGGTTCGCCCGCCGCCCGGAGCGGCCCGAAGTGATGCTCGCCTCACCCTATGTCCGCGCGGTTCAGACCGCCGAGATCTTCCGCGAGCAGGGCGGCTGCGCGCCCGACGAATGCATCTGCGCCGACGAGCGTTTGCGCGAGAAGGAATTCGGCATCCTCGACGGACTCACGACCGACGGCATCCGCCATCTGGAACCCGAGCAGGCCGAGTTCCGGCGGCTGCTCGGCAAGTTCTACCATCGCCCACCCGGAGGCGAGAGCTGGTGCGACGTGATCTTCCGCCTGCGCGCGCTGATGGACACCGTCTCGCTCCACTACGGCGGGCGCAGGGTGATGATCGTGGCACATCAGGTCGTGGTGCTGTGCCTGCGCTACATCATCGAAGGAAAATCCGAGGCCGAAATCCTGGCGATCGACAAGCTGGGCGACGTCGGCAACTGCGCGGTGACCGAATACCGCTTCGACCCCCAGGCGGGGAAGGACGGCGGGCTCAAGCTCGCCGCCTACAACGTCACCGCGCCGCTCGACGAAGATGCCACGCCGGTTACCGACGCTCCCGACCGGATGGTGGCCGCGCGTGGCTGACGAGGTCCCGCTCGATCGCGCCTGGCTCGCCGCGCACCCGCTCGCCGCGATCCCCGCCGATACCGACAAGAACACCCGCGGCCGCGTGCTGGTGGTGGGCGGCAGCCGCCTGTCGCCCGGGGCGATCCGCCTGACGGGCGAGGCGGCGCTCCGGTCGGGGGCGGGCAAGGTGCGGCTGGCGACGCTCGACAGCCTGGCCGTGCCGTTGGGCCTGACGGTGCCCGAGGCGGGCATCATCGCGTTGCCCGAGAGCCCGGACGGAGAACTGGCGGGCGAGGCGGCCGAGCGCCTCGCGCAGGACTTTAGCCAGGCCGATTGCGTGGTGATCGGGCCCGGCATGGCGGAAAGCGCCGCCGCCGCCCCACTGCTCGAGGCGGCGCTGGCAGCGATGAACAAGGAGCAGGCGCTGGTGATCGACGCGGCGGCGATCAAGGCCGCGGGCGAACTCCTCGAGGGCATGCGGCAGGCCCGGGTGCACTGCATCGTGACTCCCCACACAGGCGAGATGGCGGGCCTGCTGGACCTCGCCAAGGATGCGATCGATCGCGATCTGCCCCGCGCGCTCGCGCAGGCGATCGAGGCCACCGGCGGGACGGTGGTACTCAAGGCGGCCACCACCCGGATCGGCAGTTCGGGCCGCGAGACGCTGGTCTACGGCGGCGGCGGGCCGGGGACAA
>JBHWTG010000237.1:0-2689 GCA_043427735.1 Tsuneonella sp.
CCCTAAGACGCGTCGTGTGGCGCGATAACCGGCAAGCTCGCGATCGCGCGACAGCCAAGGTCGGCGGCGACATGCTCGAGGCCCGCGCAGAGCGCCGTCCGGGTGTGCCGGGTGCGGCCCAGCTCGATCGCGGCAATCAACTCGGTCCCGAGCACCCGCCCCAGCTGCAGGTGGGGCAATGGGGCGAAGGCCGCGAGCCCGTAGTAGCAGCCCTCCTTGGCCCGTGCGGCGAGCACCCCGCCGTCGATCCGCGTCAGCCCGCGCACGAATCCCAGCCAGTGGTCCAACGTAACCCCTGCGCGAGACCGGATCAGCGGATACGCTCGGGCCAATTCGGCCTCGGCAAGCTGCGTGACGTGCAACTGTGGCATCTATCCAGCCGATAATCCTCTCACCCGATTGAACGCTACGCGGGTTGCGCTAGAGGCGTTTGACGCATGTCATTCCCGCCGAGGCGGGGGCCAGCGACGAGGAATTCGCGTGTCTTATACCCCGAGCGGAGCGCTGACCGAGCTGCCGGAAGGACATCCATGCGAAGGCTGTCCGGTTCGCCCGATCACGATCTGCCGCAGCCTGCGACCCGACGTGCTGGCAAGCATGCGCAGCCTCGGCACGCTCCAGCGCCTGCGCGCGAGCCAGCCGGTATTCCATGAAGGGGACCCGGCGCGGCGGGTGTTCATGCTCACGCTCGGATCGCTCAAGATCTACTCGCTGCTTGGCGATGGGCGCCGGCAGGTCACCGGATTCATGTTTCCCGGCGACTTCCTCGGTATTTCGATGGAGGGGGAATACGCCTTCACCATCGAGGCGCTCGAAGACTCCGAACTCTGGTGGTTCTCGCGCGAGGCGTTCGACCGCTTCATCGAAGCGCATCCTTCGGTGGAGCGCGAACTCTATCGCCTGGCGGCGCACGAGCTGGCCGCCGCGCAGCGGCAGATGGTGCTGCTCGGGCGCAAGACCGCGGCGGAGCGGCTGGCCAGCTTCTTCGTCGATCTGCTCAAGCGCCAGCAGCAGGTCGGGGGCGAGAATGCGCGCGCGTTCGACCTGCCGATGAGCCGCCTCGACATCGCCGACTACCTCGGCCTGACCAAGGAAACCGTCAGCCGGATGCTCGCCGAGCTGCGCAATCGCCGGTTGATCAAGCTGGAGACGCTCAACCGGGTGGAAGTCCTCGACAGCGCGGGGCTCGAGGACGTCGCGTCGGGCAACGAGGCCGCCTAGCTCCGCCAACTCACAGCGTGAATTCGAGCTGGAACCAGAGCTTGCTGGTATCGGCGCCGAACCGCCTAGCTTCGTACCGGGCGTATTTTATCAGCGCCGAGACCGCCTCGAACCGCGCGCCGATCGCTGCATCGATTTCGTATCCGTAGGCGATCCCGCCCCCAGCGCTGCGAAAGCGGTGCACTGCGATGGTTGCATTGAGACCCGGCAAGCTCCTCACCTCGGGAAACTTGCGAGCGAGCGTCAGGTGCAGGTCCTGCAGCCCGTTTGGCGGCGTGGTGAGGAAGACGTCGGCCCAGCCGTTGAACTTGTGGAGCGTGGCGAGCGGCGTCTGGACGGCCCGGCCGTTGTCGCTGCCCAGGGTCTCGATCCCGGCGGCGACATCGAACCCGGCGAGCTTGCCCGAGGCATCGACCGACCAGTAGTCGGCGGCGTAATCGAACGGGTTGGAACCATGGTCGGCCTGCCGCGCGTAGCTCGCGCGCAGCCCGAGCGAAGCTGCCACACCAAGCGGCACGCGGGCGTTGACGAACCCCCCGTAGGTCTGGCTGCTGTTGGCGCGCGCGAACACTTCGTCGTAATCGACAAGGTACGCGAACACCTTGCCCGTCACCGCTCCCTGTCCAGCCGAAAGACCCGCGAAAACGAACTCCCCGTCGAGCGCGGTGCGCGGTGCCGCGTCGCTGCCGAAGATGGTCCGCTGCGAAATGGCGTAGGTCACATCCGCCGCGAGCGGGCCAGGTTTGGCGGCGGCGCGGACCGCGTCGAAGGTCTGCTCGTTCTGCCGCCAGCCGACCGAGCCGACCCAGCGCTGATCGTCGAGCTCGATCCGCTGCCGGCCGGCGGTGAAGGCAGCCTCGGGCGTCCGGTATTCGATCTGCAGGCGATTGAGCTCGGCATTCTCGGGATCGGGGACGACCGCGTGCGCGGGGCGCCACTGGTCTCGACCGGGCGCAGCGAAGGGAAACGCGTTGTACCCGCGCGCAATCGCAAGCGTCGCCTCGCCTTCCGCCAGCACCGCCACGGGGCCTATGCGGGCTTCCGCTCCGGCGCGGACGCGCAGCGTCGCCGCCTCGGCTTCCAGAGCGCCCTGATCGACGAATTCCGCTCTCGCGCGGGCGGTGAGCAGTGGGCGGATCGTCACCGCCCCGTCCACTGGCGCGGGGTCGGTGGTCTGGGCTGCCGCTGCGCAAGGAGCGGCGAGTGCCAACGCGGCGGTAACTGCACGAGCAAGCTGGGTCATCGAGGCGCTTTCGCTTCCGTCCGCGACCGGTTACCCGCTGATGCCGCGCGATGAGTGATCTGCCTCAAACCAGCATGCCGATACCGCCCTTTGCGGGGGCGGAACTGGCGGTGGTCATCCTGGCGGGGGGCGAGGGGCGGCGGGTCGGCGGGGACAAGCCGCTCAAGCCGCTGGGCGGCCTCTCGTTGATCGAGCGTGCGGTGCGACAGGCGCGCCAGTGGTCGG
>JBHWTG010000238.1:0-3127 GCA_043427735.1 Tsuneonella sp.
TGAGCCCGGAATTGACCGTTCGCCCTGAGGAGCGACCGAAGGCGCAGCCTGAGGCCGCGTCTCGAAGGGCATGGCCGGGGGGGCGCCGATGCTAGGCCGGACCGCCAACCACCTGTTCTGGATGTTCCGCTATCTCGAGCGCGCGGAGAACACCGCGCGGCTGCTCGACGCGGGCCTGCGCATGGCGCTGACCCGCGATGTGGTGAGCGCGGAGGAGGAATGGCGCTCGGTGATCCTCGCCGCCGGGCAGAGCCGGGCCTACCGCGCGAAGCACGGGACGTTCACCGGCATCCAGGTGTGGAACCACATCCTGCGCGACCGCGACAACCCGGGCAGCGTGCTGGCGATGATGCGCCAGGTGCGCACCAACGCCCGGCTGGTGCGCAACGCGATCTCGGGCGAGCTGTGGGGCGTCGTCAACGAAAGCTGGATGACGATCGACGAGGCGCTCTCGCGGCCGGTCGGGCAGGGCTCGGTCGGCGGGGTGATCGCGATGATCCGGCGCGCGGGCACGCTGGCCCATGGGGCGATGGTCAATTCGATGCTGCGCGACGCCGGCTACCACTTCGCCGGCGCGGGCACGTTCGTCGAGCGGGCGGACAACACCGCGCGCATCCTCGATATGAAGTACTACCTGCTGCTGCCCTCGCTGTCGTATGTCGGGACCACGCTCGACAGCGGCCAGTGGGACCAGGTGCTGCGCTCGGTCTCGGGCGACCGGGCCTATCGCTGGCTCAACGCCGGCCAGGCCGACCCACGGGGGATCGCGCAATTCCTGATCCTCGACGAGCGCTTCCCGCGCAGCCTTGCCTACAGCCACAGCCGGCTGCGCGACCATCTCGCCAGCCTCGCGCGGTTTCACGGGCACGAAGGGCACAGCAGCGCGCTGATCCGCCAGAGCTCGACGATGCTCCACGAGCTCACCATCGACCGCGTGTTCGACCAGGGTCTGCACGAGTTCCTCACCGGGTTCGAACGCGCCAATGCCGAGATTGCCCGCGCGATCGCCGCCGATTACCGGTTCCTCGGATAGCGGGAGGGAAAAAGCCTTGCGCCTCGCGATCAGCCACACCACCCGCTACACCTTCGCCGATCCGGTGGCGCACGCGCTGCAGCGGCTGCGGCTGACCCCCAAGCACACCCAGGGCCAGCAGGTGCTCGAGTGGTCGATGGACTATGCCAACGCCGCGCGCGAGCTCGAGTACGAGGACCAGCATCACAACGTGGTCACGCTGGTATCGGTCGCGCCGGGCGCGCGCGAAGTGACGGTCACCTGCAGCGGCACGGTCGACACGCAGGATCACGCCGGGGTCATCGGCCGCCACGCGGGGCATCTGCCGCTGTGGAGCTTCGTCGGGCAGACCCGGCTGACCCGGCCCGGCCCGCGCATGCGCCAGCTCGTCCGCGCGCTCGATTATGCCGAACCCCGGCGGCTCGAATTCCTTCACGCGCTGTCCTCGGCGGTGCGCGGCGAGGTGGCCTACGTCACCGGCGTTACCGGGGTGGGCACGACCGCCGAGCAGGCATTCGAGGCCGGCTGCGGGGTGTGCCAGGATCACGCGCAGATCTTCATCGGCGCGGCGCGTAGCGTCGGGGTGCCGGCGCGCTACGTCTCGGGCTACCTGATGATGAACGACCGCATCGACCAGGAGGCGACTCACGCCTGGGCAGAGGCGCATGTCGACGGGCTGGGCTGGGTCGGATTCGACGTCTCCAACGGGATCAGCCCCGACGCGCGCTACGTCCGCGTGGCGACAGGGCGCGACTACCGCGACGCGGCGCCGATCACCGGGATCGTCTTCGGCAGCGCGACCGAGGACCTGCACGTCGCCGTGGCTGTGGAACAGCAGCGTCAGGAACAGTGACCCGCGCGGTGCTTTGACTACACTCAGGCGCGAAGCAACCGCGGCCGGGGGCCGATACGACATGACCTATTGCGTGGGGATGGTGCTCGACAGGGGCCTCGTGCTGATGAGCGACACCCGCACCAACTCGGGCGTCGACAACATCTCGGTGTTCCGCAAGATGATCCACTGGGAGGTGCCGGGCGAGCGGATCGTCACGCTGATGACCGCGGGCAACCTCGCCACCACGCAGTCGGTGGTCAGCCAGCTGGAGGAGCGCACCAAGGCGCCCGAGGAACGGCACAACACCGTCTACGAGGCGCCGACGATGTTCCAGGTGGCGACCGAGGTGGGCCGCCTGCTGCGCGAGACGATCGACGACCGCCAGCTGGCCAACGGCGTTTCGGGGCAGGGCCGCTTCACGGCCTCGATGATCGTCGCCGGGCAGATCAAGGGAATGGAGCCGCGGCTGTTCCTGATCTACCCGGAAGGCAACTTCATCGAGGCGAGCTGCGACACGCCGTTCTTCCAGATCGGGGAGACCAAGTACGGCCGCCCGATCCTGATCCGTGCCTACGACCGCGAGATGAGCTTCGAGGATGCGGTCAAGCTGCTGATGGTGAGCTTCGATTCCACGCTCAAGGCGAACCTGTCGGTCGGGCTGCCGCTCGATCTGATGGTGATCGCGCGCGACGCGTTCACCGCCACGCATCAGCGGCGGATCACCCATGAGGACCCCTACTACCAGGCGATCTCGGCCGGCTGGAGCGAGGCGCTCAAGCGCGCGTTTATGGAGCTGCCCGACTACAGCTTCTACCAGGCCCAGGACGCGGACGCCTGACGGGTACGGGCGATGCGGGCATTTGCGTAGAATCTGCTCCGTTTCGGAAGGATCTCGCCCTCTCCCTGCCGGGCCGGCGATCCGCGCCAATACCTAGGCCAACCGCTCCGTTTTGAAGCAGCCCGCGGTTGCCCTCCGCGACACGGCGGAGCGAAACCGGGCGCCATGAGCGAGCGGCACATCGTCCATTTCGTCGACGCGGACACGCGGGTGCGCGCCGAGCTCGCGCGGATCGCCTTCGCGCTCGGCCATCACGCCGAGGTCTACGCCGACCTCGTCGAGCTGTGCGCGCATCCGCCGCAGCACGGCATCGCGGTGGTGCGCGACGATTTCGACCAGGGCGGGATCGAGGCCGCAACCGCGCTGCTGAGCCGCTGCGGGGTCTGGCTGCCGCTGGTGGCGATGGACGCATTGCCAGACACTGTGCGGGTGGTGGCGGCCA
>JBHWTG010000239.1:0-4348 GCA_043427735.1 Tsuneonella sp.
GCGTAAGACATCGACCGTGAACGCCAGGACCAGCAAGCAAAGCCAGCCTCCCGGATGGGCCTCGGGCCTGCGCCAGCTCTACGATTCGGTGGCGCACGAGCCGCTGCCCGACAGCCTCAAGGATCTGCTGTCCAAGCTGGATTCGAAGAGCTGATGGCCGAGGCCCAGCGCACGGCCTCCGACGAGGCCGATTTCAAACGCGAGCTGACCGAGGTGGTGCCGCACCTCCGGGCGTTCGCGCGCGGGCTGTGCGGGCGGCCCGACATGGCCGACGACCTGGTCCAGGAAACGCTGCTCAAGGCATGGGCCGCGCAGGACCGGTTCGAGCCGGGCACCAGCATGCGCGCGTGGACCTTCGTCATCCTGCGCAACGCCTATCTCACCGACATGCGCCGCAACCGTTTTCGGGGCGACTACGACGAGACGGTGGCCGAGCGCATCCTCACCGCCCCCGCCGGGCAGGAGGAGCCGATCCACCTCGCCGACATGCGCCGCGCGCTGTTGACGCTGCCGCCCGAACGGCGCGAGGCGCTGCTGCTGGTGGGAGCGGGCGGCTTTTCCTACGAGGAAGCGGCGGAAATCTGCGGCTGCGCGGTGGGCACCATCAAGAGCCGGGTGGGCCGGGCGCGCGCCGCGCTGACGACGATGCTCGAGGACGGTTCGATGCCGCGGCGCTCGATCGGGGACGAGGGTGCCCACCGCGCGATCCTCGAGGAGCTCGACGTCGTCGCGGCCGGCAACGGCGTCAGCGAACCGACCCGCTAGCCGCTTGAACCGCGCCCGCCTTCGCGGCAGGATTGCCGGACTGCGAAGGGGGTGCGTAACAGCATGAGCGAGGTGCCACCCGCGGCCGATAGCGCGCTCGAGGCCGGGCCCCGCGCGGCGCGGCGCACCGCGCGCATGACCTTCGCCGCGCAGGAGCTGCGGCTGATCTCCGCGCTGGTGCTGATCCTGGGTCTCGGGCTGTTCCTCGCGCTGCCCTTCGTGCTGTCGATCGGTTCGGTGGTGTTCCTCCCGCTGGTCACCGCCCTGATCCTGACGATCGTGCTCTCTCCGCTGGCCGACCGGCTCGCCGGCTGGGGCCTGCCCAACGTGCTCGCCTCGCTCGCCTCGCTGCTCGTGTTCGTGGCGATCGTGGCGCTCGCCGCGGTGCTGATCCTGCAGCCCGCGATCGCGCTGTTCGACACGCTGCCGGCGATCATCGACCAGCTCGGCCAGCGGTTCACCGAGCTCCAGCGGCAGTTCGCCTGGCTGGCGCAGGCCAACGAGCGGCTGAGCGACCTGACCGGGCAGTCGGGCAACGAGGTGGTGCTCGCCGGTCCGTCCGCGCTCGAGCAGTTCGCCTACGCCACCCCGAGCGTGGTGCTCGAGACGCTGCTTACGGTGCTGATGACCTTCTTCATGGTCGAGGCGCGGGTGCGGATGCGCCGCCGGCTGCTGCTCGAGCGCAGCGACTTCGGCGCCAGCCTCAAGGCGGCGCGGGTGATCCGCGACGTGCAGGACCGGGTCGCGGCGTACATCCTCACCGTCACCTGGATCAACGCCGGGATCGGGGTGATCGTCGGCTTTGGCGCATGGGCGTTCGGGCTCGAGGCGCCGGTGATGTGGGGCGGGCTCGCCGCGATCCTCAACTTCATCCCCTACATCGGCCCGCTGATGATGGTCGGCGTGCTCGCGCTGTTCGGGGTCGGCACCGCCGACACCGCGCTGCTCGGCATCATCCCGGCAGCGGCCTACCTCGGGCTGCACACGATCGAATCGAACGTCGTGACGCCCGCGGTGCTCGGCGCGCGGTTCACCATGAACCCGGTGCTGATCCTCATCGCCCTGAGCTATTTCTCGTGGATCTGGGGGGTGTTCGGCGGGCTGCTGTCGGTGCCGATCCTGCTCACGCTGACCGCATTCTTCGACCATGTCGGGCGGCCCAACCTGGTCGGCTTCGTGTTCGGCGAACCGCTGTTTCCCGAGGCGCCGCTGGAGCCCGCGCCGGAGGCCGAGCCGGGCCTGGGCGCCTAGCGCGCTGCCCGCCCCGCTTCGGTCAATTCCCGCGAAGGCGGGAATCCGTGGGCCAACCCGACCAGCGAAAGCCAGGTTGCGCCCATCCGGGCACTCAGGCCATGGATTCCCGCGCGGGCGGGGATGACGGCCGGGGGGATGACGGCCGAGGGAGGACCCTCAGCCCGGATACTTCCAGGTGCTGCCGCGCATCAGGTTCTCGGCAGCGAACGCCCAGTTGAGCTTCCCGTCGATCACCGCCTCGAGATACTTCGGCCGCAGGTTCTGGTGATCGAGGTAGTAAGCGTGCTCCCACAGATCGACCACCAGCAGCGGGTTGGCGTCCTGGTCGGCGAACGTATCCCCGTCGTGCGTCTCGCCGATCTCGAGCCTGCCGCCGCGCTCGAGCAGCCACACCCAGCCGTTCGAGAAATGGCCCGCGCCGCGGTCCTTCAGCTGCTGCCGCAAGTCGGCCAAGGAACCGAACGCCTCGCCGATCATGCTCTCGAGCTCGTCCGACGGGTTGCCCGAGCTCTCGCACAGCGAGTTCCAGTAGAACCCGTGGTTCCAGCTCTGCGCGGCGTTGTTGAACAGCCCCTGGTTGCTGCCGCGCGCCTGCGCGATCACCGTCTCGAGATCGGCATCGGCCAGCTCGGTTCCGCCGATCGCCGCGTTGGTCTTGTCGAGGTAGGCCTTGTGATGCTTGCCGTGGTGATAGCTGAGCGTCTCGGCCGAGATGGCGGGTTCGAGCGCGGTGTCGGCGTATGGTAGCGGCATCAGGTCGAAAGGCATGATCAAATCCCGGAGTGGAGTGGAAAGTGGGTCCCACCCCGTCAACGGTCCAACCCGCGCTAGGGTTGCAGCGCACCCCCTGCTTTTTCACCCGCTTCGCCGCGGTCGACCACGGTCGCCAGCGCGACGTCGGCGGTGACGTTGCCCACGGTGCGCAACAGATCGGGCAGCATCTCGACCGCGACCAGCAGCGCCAGCGGGCCGAGCGGCGCGCCCATCGCCAGCGCGATCGGACCGATCGAGATGACGAAGCTGATCGTCCCGGGCAGGCTCACCGAGCCGATCGCGATGACGAACGCGACCGCCACCCCGGCGGCGAGCGCGGTGGGAGTGAGCTCGACTCCTGCAAGATGCGCGATGTAGATCGCCACCGCCATGTTCATCGCGGGGCTGGTCGCGCGGAAGATCGCCACCGCCAGCGGCAGCACGAACTCGGCGGTCTCCTCGCGCAGCCCCAGCCGGCGTGCGCTGGCAAGCATCGGCGGCAGGCTGGCGAGCGAGCTCTGCGTCGACAGCGCCACCGCATACGCAGGGACCAGCGCCCGCGCGAATCGCACCGGGCCGACACCGCCGGCGAGGCCCGCGAGCACGAACATCGCCAGCAACACCACCGTGCCCACCGCGACCACGATCAGGATGTAGTGCGCGAGCGTGGCGAACGCCGCCCCGCCGCTTGCCGCGCCGACCGACAGCGCGAGCGCGAACACCCCGACCGGCGCGATCCACAGGACCCAGCCGATGATCCGCAGCATCGTGTTGGCGAGCGCCTTGAACACCCCCACCAGCAGCGCGCGCTGGTCCGCAGGCAGCGTGGCGAGCGCCAGCGCGAACGCGGCAAAGAACAGCGTCAGCGGCAGCATCGCGGTTTCCGCCGCGGCGGCGACGATGTTGGGCGCGATCAGCGATTCGACGAACGCGGCGATGCCCGGCACCTCCTGCGCGGGGCCGTTCGCCGAAAGCACGCCCGAGGCCGCCGCGGGCGGCGGAAACAGCGCCAGCAACGCCGGCGTCAGCAGCGCGCCGACGATCCCGGCGGACACCAGCACCGCGAACACCCAGCCGAGCATCCGCCGCGCCGCCGATCCCGCGCGCGCCGCTTCGGCCATGCGCGAGAGGCCGAGCACCAGCAGCGCGGCGACCAGCGGCACGATCGTCACCTGCAGCGCGCGCAGCCACAGCGTGCCGATGGGTTCGGCCACCGCCAGCGCCGGTTCGAGCAGCGTGGTGCGCGACAGGGCGAAGCCCGCCGCGATCCCCGCGATCAGCGCGGCGAGCGTCCAGCCGGCGGGGATCGTCACGCTGATGAGCTGCGGCCCGCCGTCGCGCGCCTGGTTCGGGTTGTCCATCGCGGTCCCTGATAGCGGGTTGCAAGCTAGTGACAATGCAGCGGGTTAGCGTCATGGCGCATTCCCATGGCACGCAAGTTTTTCGGTACCGACGGCATCCGCGGTCGCACCAACATCGGAGTGATGACCGCCGCGGTGGCGATGCAGGTCGGCCAGGCCGCGGGCCGCCACTTCCTGCGCGGCGACCACCGCCACCGGGTGGTGATCGGCAAGGA
>JBHWTG010000240.1:0-6143 GCA_043427735.1 Tsuneonella sp.
TCGTCGCGCAGCGTCGCCTTCAGCCCCGCGTCGATCTCGCGCCCGGCCGCCCCGTAGCGGCGGTTCCAGAAGACCGCTCCGGCGCCTGACTCGGCGACCAGCTCCCGGACGATCCGGTCGGCGGGCCCGTGCCGTAGCACCAGCGTCGCCCCCTTCTCCTGCAGCCGCTCGGCGAGCGAGGCCAGCGAATGGTGCAGCCACCAGCGCGCCGCGCCGCCCGGGGCGTGGTCCCCTGGCCCAGCCTCGTCGAGCACATAGATCGGGATCACCGGCCCGGCCTGCGCGGCGGCGTGGAACGCGGGCTGGTCCGCCAGCCGCAGGTCGCGCCGGAGCCAGACGATCTGCGGCGCGGTCATGGCTTGCGGAACACCCCGCTGGTTGGGCATGGTCCCGTCATATGAGCGACATCATCCGCGATCCCGACCACCTTCCGCCCGCCACCGTCCACCTGCCCGCGCGCGGGTTCGGAATCGACCGGACGAAAGCCCTGGTCGCGGCGGCGGTGTGCTGGGCGGGTTTCGCCGCGCTGGTCTGGCTGGTGCTGACCGGCCGCACAGGCGGGTTCGACGAGTTCGGGCTGCTGGCCGCGCGGCGCGAGGGCGATCTCGACTTCGCCGGCACGCACCTGATGCTCGAGGTCGTGCGCGACACCACCGCGCTCGGCGGGGTGTTCCTGCGCAACCTGTTCGCGATCGGCGCGGTGGTGGCGCTGCTGTTCCTCGGGCTCCGGCGCGAGGCGGTGCTGTTCGCGATGACCGTCGCGGGCGGATGGATCGCCAACAGCGCGCTCAAAGCCCTCGTCGGGCGCGAGCGGCCGCAGATCGTGCCGCACCTGATGGAGGCGGGTGGCGAGAGCTTCCCGAGCGGCCACAGCTTCAACGCGGCGGTGGTCTATATCGCGATGGCGCTCGCCTTCGCCGCGCTCAGCCGGCGGCACTCGGTGCGCTACACGCTGGTCGGCAGCGCGATGGTGCTGAGCGCGATGATCGCCTGGAGCCGGGTGATGCTCGGCGTCCACTTCCCGAGCGACGTGACCGCCGGCTGGCTCGGCGGCGCCGGTTGGGCGTTCCTCGCCGCGGCGCTGCTGTATCGACCGGCCAAGGCAGCGGCGGACAGCGCGGTGGCGGAGACGCTCGACCCGACTGCGCCGACGCACCCCTAACTCTTCGTCATTGCGAGGAGCCGTAGGCGACGCGGCAATCCAACTCCGGAGATGGATTGGTTGCCTTCGGCCAGCTTCGCTTCCGCTGCGCTCGCAATGACGAGTCAAGGCAGCGGCTCGCAGCGGACATCCGGCAGCGCGACGGTGAACCGATCGCGGGCGCGCGGGTCGTAGAACCGCGCGTCGCGCAGGAGGACCGAGCCATCGGACGCGCGCTCGGCGAACGGCGCGCGGGACCAGAAGAGAAAAGCGGCGACGGAGGGATCGCTCTCCGCGCGCGCCCGGACCGGCTCCAGCCGGCAATCGCCGTGCGCCTCGCCGTCGATGCGCCAGTGCGGCCCGTCGGGGGCGATGACCTCGCGCCGCCAGCTCGCCAGCGGCAGCGGGCTGGCGATAGCCCCGGGGCGGGTCGTTTCCATCGCCCAGGTGATCGCGGAGTTCGCGCCGATATAAGCCAGCGCCGACGCTAGCGCGATTCGGGCCGGCCGCCGCCACTCCCCGCCCCGCTTTTCGCGCCGCAGCGAGTACCAAGTCGCGCCACCAAGCAGCGCCCACAGCCACACGTCGATGATGAACAGCACGTCGCCGTAGAACCAGCGGCTCGAGAACGGCTCGAGCAGGCGGATGCCATAGACGTTGAGCCAGTCGAGCGCCGGGTGGGTGAGGCAGGCGAGGAACGACAGCGCGAAAAGCGACACGAAGTTGACACCCAAACGCCCCTCCGGCCGCGTGCCGCGCCGGGCCTGCCAGCGGTCGAACCCCCGCAGCGCGCCCGCCAGCACCAGCGGAAGCACCACCCAGGCGATCGGGCCGTGAGTGATCCCGCGGCGGAAACCGAGGTGCTGCACCCCGTCGAGCCACAGCAGGCACGCCGCGTCGATATCGGGCAGGTTCGCGCCGATAATCAGCGCGGGCATGGCGAGGCCCGTCTTCCGCTTGAGGCCCGCCTGCCCGATCAGCGCCCCGACAAGGCTGTGCGTCAGGTTGTCCATCGCGCCGATTCGCGCCGGAACGTGTCACGCGGTTGACGGGATGACACGGTCCTTGAGAAAAAATCGCCTTCCCCCCGAGATGGCCTTTGCGCCCCGGATTCGGGCGGTGGATCGAGCAGCGCGAAGGTACGAAAGGGGGCCATCCGCCGGTCGTGGCACAGCGGGCGGGCTGTAGGACAGCGAAAACTCCTCAGCCGGCGGGCTCGCTCGCGTTCGGCGCGCCCTGGCCCGGCGGGCGGGTGCCGATCGGGTCCTCCATCGTGCCGCCCACGGTCCAGCTCTGGCCCTTGCCGAGCAGCCGGGCGAGGTTCGCCTCCTTGCCCGCGCTGGCCATCCGGCGCTCCTCGGCCACCGCCGCTTCGAAGGTCGGACGCGGATCGTCGTAGAGGACGCCCAGGGCCATCGGGAACGGCCCGAACGGCATCTCGACCAGCATGTGCGCGACCGAGCGGTTGCGCACGTCGTGGACGATCACCCCTGCTGACTCCCAGTCGCCGTCCTCGACCGAGACGACCATCAGCCGCAGGTTCTCGCGGTCGAGCGCGATCCCTTGCATGCCGCCCGCGAACAGCATCGGCTGCCCGTCCTCGAGCCACAGCTGGCGGTCCTCCGCGCCCTTGGGCTGGGCGAAATCGTCGAACACGTCTTTGTTGTAGACGACGCAGTTCTGGAAGATCTCGATGAACGCCGCACCCTGGTGCGCATGTGCGGCAATCAGCACCTCGGGCAGCTTCTTCGAGACGTCGAACCCGCGGGCGACGAACCGCGCGCCCGCGCCGAGCGCGAAGGCCGCGGGCCGAGCCGGGTGATCGTAGGACCCGAGCGGCGTCGTCGGGCTCTTGGTGCCCTCGCGGCTGGTCGGCGAGTACTGGCCTTTGGTGAGGCCGTAGATCTCGTTGTTGAACAGCATGATCTGCATGTTCACGTTGCGCCGCAGCACGTGCATCAGGTGGTTGCCGCCGATGCTGAGGCCGTCGCCGTCGCCGGTCACCAGCCAGATGTCGAGTTCGGGGTTGGCCAGCTTCACGCCCGTCGCCACCGCCGGCGCGCGGCCGTGGATCGTGTGGAAGCCGTAGCTTTCCATGTAGTAGGGGAAGCGGCTGGAACAGCCGATGCCGCTGATGAACACCGTGGTCGCCGGGTTGGCGCCGATCTGCGGCAGCGTGCGCTGCACCGCCTTCAGGATCGCGTAGTCGCCGCAACCGGGGCACCAGCGGACCTCCTGGTCGGTCTCCCAGTCCTTGAGCGTGGTGGCCGTCAGAGCATTGGGGGGGGTCATGTCGTTCATAACTTTGCTCCGTTCGCCAAATGGCAAACCATCACCCCGTTCGTCTCGAGCGAAGTCCAGAGACGGCAGGCGCTGTGCGTGCGTGTCTCGACTACGCTCGACACGAACGGCTGAGGGGCATTCATCATCAATACTCGCTCTGCGGCGACTTGAACTGCGAGCGCAGCGAGCCGTCGTCGTGGCCGCTCTCGGGCGTGGGAAGCTGCTGGAGGTTGGCGTCGACCTCGCCGCCCTCGTTGTCCGGAATACCGTCGAAGTACTTGGCGATCGCGGCTTCGAGCTCGGCGATCTGGAACGGCTGGCCGCTGGTCTTGGTCAGCGGCTGGGCGTCGACCAAATACTGGTCGCGCAGCACGGTCTTGAACTGGCCGGTGTTCATCTCGGGCACGAGCACGTGCTCGAACCCGCGCAGCAGCGCGCCGAGGTTCGCCGGCAGCGGCCAGATGTGGCGCACGTGGATATGGCTGACGTCCACGCCCCTGGCGCGCGCCCGGCGCACCGCCTGGTGAATCGGGCCGAAGGTGCTGCCCCAGCCGACCACCGCGAGCTTGCCGGAGGTTTCGCCGAGGCACACCTCCTGGTTGGGCACCGCCACGCCGAGCACCTTGTCGCGGCGCGCGTCGGTCATCGCCTGGTGGTTGGCGGGCGAATAGTCGATGTGCCCGGTATCGACCGCCTTCTCGATCCCGCCGATGCGGTGCATCAGCCCCGGCGTGCCCGGCCTGATCCACGGCCGCGCGCCCTTCGCGTCGCGCTTGTAGGGCAGCAGGTTGTCGCCGTCGTTGCGCTCCTCGAGGAACGTCGCGGGAAACTCGGCGTAGCTCGCCGGGTCGGGCACCTTCCACGGCTCGGCGGCGTTGGCGATGTAGCCGTCGGTCAGCAGCATCACCGGGGTCATGTACTCGACCGCGATGCGGCACGCCTCGATCGCGCACTCGAACGCGTCGCCCGGGCTGCGCGCGGCGATGACAGGGAGCGGCGCGTCGCCGTTGCGGCCGTAGACCGCCTGGTAGAGGTCGCTCTGCTCGGTCTTGGTCGGGAGGCCGGTCGAAGGGCCGCCGCGCTGCGAGTTGACGATCACCAGCGGCAGCTCGGTCATGATCGCGAGGCCCATCGCCTCGGTCTTGAGCGCGATTCCCGGCCCGCTCGACGAGGTGACCCCCAGGCTGCCGGCGTAGCTCGCGCCGATCGCGGCGCAGATCGCGGCGATCTCGTCTTCCGCCTGGAAGGTGGTGACGCCGAATTCCTTGAGCCGCGCCAGATGGTGCAGGATCGAGCTCGCCGGGGTGATCGGATATCCGCCGAAGAACATCGGCAGGCGCGCGAGCTGCGCGCCCGCGACGAGCCCGAGGCTGACCGCTTCGGCGCCGGTGATCGTGCGGTAGAGACCCGGCGCGCTCGGCACCGGATCGACGTGGAGCTGCTTCAACGGCCCAGCGAGCTCGGCGGTCTCGCCGTAAGCATGCCCGGCGTCGAGCGCGGCGATGTTGGCGCCCGCAAGCTCGGGCTTGCCCTTGAACTTGGCATTGAGCCACTCGTGTATCGGCCCGCGCTCGCGATCGAACATCCACAGCGCCAGGCCCAGCGTCCACATGTTCTTGCAGCGCAGCGCGTCCTTGTTGCCCAGGCCGAACGGCTTGACCGCCTCGATCGTCTGCGCGCTGATGTCGAACGCCAGCACCTGCCACTTCGCAAGGCTGCCGTCCTCGAGCGGGTTCGCCTCGTACTTCGCCTTCTCCAGGTTGCGCTTCGAGAACTCGCCGGTGTCGGCAATCACCAGCCCGCCGGGCTTCAACGCCTGCAGGTTGGTCTTGAGCGCGGCCGGGTTCATCGCGACGAGCACGTCGGGCGCGTCGCCGGCGGTCTCGATCGCGGTCGAGCCGAAGTTGATCTGGAACGCGCTGACCCCGAACAGCGTGCCCTGCGGCGCGCGGATCTCGGCGGGGAAATCGGGGAACGTGGCGAGGTCGTTGCCCGCCAGCGCGGTCGACAGCGTGAACTGCCCGCCGGTCAGCTGCATCCCGTCGCCGGAGTCTCCGGCGAACCGCACGACCACGGCCTCGGGGGTATCGGTGGAGACCGCGGGCAGCGGCTTCTCGGCGGCTATCGAAGCCATCGGCTATCCTTGTCGCGCGCCGCGGCGGGCGCAGTCTTGTCGGGGAAGCGGCACCTAGGAACCGGCACCCTCGGTCACAATCAAGTTTTTCTCCCCGGCGGAGAAAATGTCGAGTGGAAAAGCAGCCCCGCCGCGCTAATCATCCCGAAACGCAACCGACCCGGAGAGACGCGCATGGCCGACAGCGAACACTACGTGCGCGAGGACGTGCGCGGGTTTCTCGCCATGCTCGAGGCGATGGGCGGGCCGCAGCTCGACGAGGTGCCGATCGAGCAGGCGCGCGCCTCGTACACCGCGATGGCCCAGCTCGCCGAAGCCGAGCCGCGCGAGCTCGCCGTGGTGCGCGACCTCACCTGTCCCGGCCCCGGCGGCGAGATCCCGCTGCGACTCTACGACGCGCGCGAGCATCGCGGCGCGGGGCCGGCGGTGATGTTCTTCCACGGCGGCGGGTTCACCATCGGCGATCTCGACACCCACCACGCGATGTGCACCGAGCTGGCGCACGGGCTCGACCTGCCGGTGATCGCGGTCCACTACCGCCTCGCCCCCGAAGCGCCGTTCCCGGCCGCGCCCGACGATTGCGAG
>JBHWTG010000241.1:0-2837 GCA_043427735.1 Tsuneonella sp.
TCACTCGGGCTGCCGAGCGCGCCCGCCGAGGCCGAGGCGCTCGCGGTTGCGCGGGACATCGCGCTCGCGGAGATGAGCGGCGCGCGGCTGCACTTGCGGCAAGTGACCACCCGCGCCGCCCTGCGTCTGGTGCGCGAGGCAAAGCGGCGCGGCGTGGCGGTGACGGCGGGGGTCACCCCGGCGCACTTCATGCTGTCGGACCTCGCGACGATGGACTTCCGCACGTTCGCCCGGCTCTCGCCCCCGCTGCGCAGCGAGGACGACCGGCAGGCGGTGCGCGAGGCGCTGGGCGATGGTACGATCGACGTGATCGCCAGCGGCCACGACCCGCGCGGGCCGGAGGACAAGCGCCTGCCGTTCGCCGACGCGGCCCCGGGAATGGCCGGCGCCGAGACGCTGCTGCCGATGGCGCTGACGCTGGTACGCGATGGGCTGATCGACCTGCCGCGGGCGTTCGACCTGCTCGCAGGAGCGCCGGCGCGCATTCTCGGGCTCGATGCCGGCGAGCTGCGCGAAGGATGGCAGGCCGATGTCGCGGTGATCGACCCGGCGCGGCCCTGGGTGGTCGACAGCCGCAAGATGGCCTCGACAGCGGGAAACACCCCTTTCGACCGTCAGCCGGTCGAAGGGCGCGTTACGGCGCTGCTCAAGGGCGGCTCACCGATCTAGCGCGGCCGAGGGCAATGGGGGCGGGAACGGATGTCTCGGCCGGGCGGTATGCCTGCCATGGACACGTTCTGGAGCGATTGGCTGCCGCTCGAGGCGCTGCTGGCGTTGCCGCTGGGCGAAGGCTGGCTGGCCTTGGGGCTGCTCGCGCTCACCGCCTCGATCTACGCCACCGGCGTGCCGGGCACGCTGCTGCCGCTGTCGTTCTCGTCCGGGGCGCTGCTGGGCTGGGCGCCGGGGATTGCCACCGTCGGCTGCGGGGTGATGATCGGCTCGCTGGTGCTGTACCGCCTGCTCGAGCGTGGCTCGCAAACGGCCTTGCGCAAACGATTCGCCGCCCAGCTCGATCGCCTCGACTCGGTTGCGCGACGCGGGGGGCTCGCGTCGCTTGTCGGACTGCGGCTCGCCGGAGTGCCGCATCTGGCAGTCACGGCGCTATGCGCGCTCGCGGCCGTCGGGACCCGACGCTATGCGATCTCGACGATGATCGGCATTTTCCCGGCGATCGCGCTCTCGGCAACCGCGGGCGCGGCGCTCTAGATTGTTGCCCCTCATCCGGCTAAAAGGCGGGGCCGGGTCGCGTGCGCAAGAGAGGGGCTTGCGATGGCGACCAGCGCTCCTGCTACCGACTATGGTATCGTGGCGGACAGCCCGAAAGCCGGGCTGACGGAAACGATCGACCGGTGGATTTACGTGTTCATGGCCGCGTTCTTGATCGCGGTCGTGTTGATCGGCTTCATCCCAGATTCGATCGAGAAGCTGGCGGCCGTGGAGAATGGCGAACGACCGCCGCTGCCGTTGGCGATGCACGTCCATGCCGTGCTGATGGGTGCGTGGATGCTGCTGTTGCTGGCGCAGACTACGCTGATGGCGACCGGCCGGCGCGGGTTGCACATGCAACTTGGCATCGCGGGAATGATCCTCGCGCCTGCGCTGGTCGTGGCCGGGATCGTGCTCGTGCCGACCAATCTGCGCGCCTTCGTGGCGTTCACGGCGGATGCCCCGCCGGGGGTGCAGAAAGAGGTCGCCGGATTCCTCCATTTCATGACCAACATCGCCCTGATCCAGGTCCGCATCGCCGTGTGTTTCTTGGGACTGGTGTACCTCGCCCTGCGCGCCCGTACGCGGGACAGCGGCCTGCACAAGCGGCTGATGATCCTCGCCACCACGGTTCCGCTCCCCGCCGCCCTCGACCGGATGGATTTCCTGCCGCACACGCTGCCGGGCTCGCCGCTCACGGCCGACATCTGGCCCCTGTTCTGCATCGCGCCGATGTTCCTGTGGGATCTATACCGGCTGCGCACCGTCCATCGCGCCTACTGGCTGTGGGCGGCGTTCATGGTGCCGGGCGCGATCGCGCTGAACCTGCTGTGGGATTCGCCGTGGTGGCACTCGGTGGCGCCGGGGCTGCTGTACGGCTGAGCGGCGGCGGTCGGTCGGCGAGGCTGGGCGCTTCGCCCGGAGCGAGCGAGCGCCTAGCGCCGCGCGAAGCGGACGCCGGTATCCACCGCGCCGGGCATCGGCCGCCCCTCGGCCCACGTGTAGCATCCCTGGCCCTTGCGCTTCACCGACGAGCAGGTGGAAGCGGCAGCGGCGCGCGACAGGCCGCCGGCCGAGACGCGGAAATACGTCTTGCCCCGCACCACGGCCTTGGTGATCACCATCCGGTAGTCGGCGAGCTGCGGATACTTCTTCTCGTAGATGCTCCACGCCCGCCGGGCTCCGGCTTCGCTCGAGAACGAGCCGAGCTGCACCAGGTGACTGCCGGCGGCCTGCGCGAGGGCGGTCGATCCCGTCCGGGCCGGGGCAGCGCGAGCGGCTCGCTCTGCGGAGGCCGGCTGCACGACCGGCCGAGAAACGGTCTCCGGCGTGGCAGTAACCATCTGCGCGGCCGGCGGCGCGATTGGCGCGGTATCGGCGAAAGCGGCTTGGAAATCTGCTTCGGGCGCCATCGGCTCCGCCGGCGCCGCGCCTGAGGCCAGCGCGACCGCGGGCAGCTCGCCGACCGGCGCGACCGCCATCTCGGGCGCCACAGCCGAAGCGGCGTGCGCCGCGAGCTGTTCGACCGTGGGATGATTGGCGAGCGCGAGCTGCGCCGGCTGCCCGCCGTCGGCCGCCACCCGGGTTCCCAGCAGCGCGGCCACGCGCGTCGGGCCTTGCTCGGCCTAGAG
>JBHWTG010000242.1:0-4496 GCA_043427735.1 Tsuneonella sp.
CGGCGCGGGCGACAAGGCATTCGCCGCAGGGGCCGACATCAAGGAGATGGCCGACAAGCCCGCCGCCGACTTCTACCTCGACGACTTTTTCTCGCGCTGGACCAGTCACCTGGTGAAGGCCGTGCGCAAGCCGTGGATCGCCGCGGTGAACGGCTTCGCGCTCGGCGGCGGATGCGAGCTGGCGATGATGGCGGACTTCATCATCGCGTCGGAAAAGGCCAGGTTCGGCCAGCCCGAAATCAAGCTCGGCGTCGCCCCCGGAATGGGCGGCAGCCAGCGGCTGACCCGCGCGGTGGGCAAGGCCAAGGCGATGGAGATGTGCCTCACCGGCCGCATGATGGACGCCGCCGAGGCCGAGCGCAGCGGGCTCGTCGCGCGCGTGGTACCGCACGAGAGCCTGCTCGACGAAGCGCTCAAGACCGCCACCGCGATCGCCGCGATGCCGCCGATGGCCGCGATCGCGAACAAGGAAATGGTCAACGCCGCGTTCGAGACCACCCTCGACCAGGGCCTGATCGTCGAGCGCCGCATCTTCCAGATCCTCGCCGCATCCGAGGACAAGACCGAAGGCATGGCCGCGTTCATCGAGAAGCGCGAAGGCAAGTGGAAGGGGCGCTGATCCCTCTCCTTTAAGGGGAGAGGAGGGAGCGCCGCAGGCGCGGAAGGAGAGGGGAACAGCGGCAGCGGCAGCTCGCTGCGCTCGCCCCTCTCCCAGCCCTCTCCCCTGAAGGGGAGAGGGCCTTGACGGAGAGACACATGAAAATCGCTTTCATCGGCCTCGGCAACATGGGTGGCGGGATGGCCGCGAACCTCGTCAAGGCAGGTCACGAAGTGCGCGCGTTCGACTTGAGTCAGGAGGCGCTGGACCGCGCGCAGGAAAACGGGTGCGCGCCCGCCGGCTCGATCGGCGAGGCGGTGGCGGACGCCGAGGCGGTGGTCTCGATGCTGCCCAACGGCCAGATCGTGCTCAGCGCCTACACCGGCGAGGTGATCGGCAAGGCGCCCGCCGGCGCGCTGTTCATCGACTGCTCGACGATCGACGTTGCCACCGCGCGCGAGATGTCCGCGCAGGCGGAGAAGGCCGGCTACGCGATGGTCGACGCCCCGGTCAGCGGGGGGATCGCGGCGGCGAACGCGGGCACGCTGACATTCATGGTCGGCGGCTCGGACGAGGCGTTCGCACGCGCCAAAGACGTGCTCGAGCCGATGGGCAAGGCGGTCATCCACGCCGGCGCGGCGGGCAACGGCCAGGCGGCGAAGATCTGCAACAACATGCTCCTCGGCATCCACATGATCGGCACCTGCGAGGCGTTCACGATGGCACAGAAGCTCGGGCTCGATCCGCAGACGTTCTACGACATCGCCTCGGTCAGCTCGGGCCAGTGCTGGTCGATGACGAGCTACTGCCCGCTCCCCCGCGTCGGGCCCGAGAGCCCGGCCGACCGCGATTACCAGGGCGGGTTCGCCGCCGCGCTGATGCTCAAGGACCTGCGGCTGGCGATGGAGGCCGCCGACACCGCCGGGATCGATCCGAAGATGGGCCGGCGCGCGAAGGAGCTCTACGAGGCGTTCGAGGCGGCGGGCAACGGCGGCGTCGACTTCTCGGGGATCATAAAGACCATGTGAGTCCCCGCGCAGGCGGGGACCTCAGGCCTCGGGAGCGCCATCCGGCCCGAGGTCCCCGCCTCCGCGGGGACGCGCGGTCTCGGCAGCCTTGCGCTCGGTGAACCACATCACCGCCAGCGCACCCTCGAACAGCAGGATCAGCGGCACCGCGAGCATCAGCTGGCTGATGACATCGGGCGGGGTCGCCACCGCCGCGATCACGAACGCGGCGACGATCATGTAGCGCCGCGCGCCCGCGAGGCTCGCGCGGCTGACGATCCCCGCGGTGTTGAGCAGCAGCAGCAGCACCGGCAGCAGGAACGACAGCCCGAACGCGAGGATGAACTGCATGACCAGACCGAGGTAGTCCTCGCTATTCGGCAGCGCCTCGAACCTGACGCCCCCTTGCGTGCCCTCGAACCCCAGGAACCAGTGGAACGCGGTCGGCATGACCACGTAGTAGGCGAGCGCCCCGCCGCCGAGAAACAGCACCGGCGTCGCCAGCAGGAACGGCAGGAAGGCCTTCTTCTCCCTGGCGTAGAGCCCGGGCGCGACGAACGCCCACAGCTGGTTGGCGATCACCGGAAAGCTGACGAAGAACGCCGCCCACAGCGCCACCTTCAGCTCGACGAAGAACTGGCCGTAGAGCTTGGTGAAGATGAGCGTCGACTGCCCGGCATCGAGCAAGGGCTGGACCAGAAAGCCGAGGATCGGCTTGGCGAAGTAGAGGCACACGAAGAACGCGAGCGCCAGCGCGGCGAACGCGCGCAGCAGCCGCGCGCGCAGCTCGATCAGATGATCGAGCAGCGGCGCTTGCGTCTCGTCGATATCGCGCAGCTTGAAGGCCATCAGCGCAGCGGCAGTTGCGGTTCGTCGGAAGAGGTCGCCGGCGCCGGCGTGTCCGGCGGCGGGCTGGCGCCGCGCGCCTCAGCGGTAGGAGCAGGGAGCGGCCGCATCTCGTGATCGGACAGGTCGACCTGGGGTACGTCGGCCATGATCCGGGCGTTCTGCTCGGCCCATTTCTTCTCCATTTCCTCGAGCTCGGCTTCGCGGATCATCGCCTCCACCCCGGCGCGGAAATGGTTCGAGGTGCGGCGGACCTTGCCGATCCAGCGCCCCGCGGTGCGCATCGCGCGCGGCAGGTCCTTGGGCCCGATCACGACCACCGCGACGAGCACGATGACCAGCAGCTCCTGCCAGTCGATGCCGAACATGGCTCAGCCTTTCCGCGAGGAATCAGTCGCGGCGATCGGCGCCCGGATGGGGATCCTTGGCGGCCTCGTGCGCCGGCTTGGCATCGTGGTGCGGGCCCTGGAGGCTGTGCACCGGACGCGTCGCGGCGGCCTTCGCGTCGGCCTCGGATTCGTCGTCGGCGATGCCTTTCTTGAAGCTTTTGATGCCCTTGCCGAACTCGCCCATGATGTCCCCCACCCGGCCCCTGCCGAACAGGACGAGGACGACGAGCAGCACGATCAGCCAGTGCCAGATGGAAAACGAGCCCATGGGAAATCTCCTTGGGGCTAATCTAGGGGATCGTTGGGGTCTTTGCCAGCCTCGGCGTCCTCGGGCGGGGCCGTCATCGCCTCGAACGCGTCGTCCACCGGATCGAGCAGGCCGGCGGCCTTGAGCTCGTCGAGACCCGGCAGGTCCTTGCGCGAGGCGAGGCCGAAGTGATCGAGAAACTCGGGCGTGGTGGCGTAGATCACCGGCCGCCCGGGCACCTCGCGGCGGCCGGCGACGCGCACCCAGCCCGCCTCCATCAGCACATCGAGCGTGCCGGGCGAGGTCTGCACCCCGCGGATCGCCTCGATCTCGGCGCGGCTGACGGGCTCGTGGTAGGCAACGATCGCCAGCACCTCGGTCGCCGCGCGGCTCAGCCGGCGAACCGCCTCCCGCTCGCGGCGCAGGACATGCGCCAGATCGGGCGCGGTCTCGAAATGCCACCGCCCACCGCGCTCCACCAGGTGGACCCCGCGCGGTCGGTAGTGCGCGGCGAGGCGCTCGAGCGCAGCGCGCACGTCGCCGAGCGCGCAATCGCCAAGGTGGCCACCAAGCGCCTCCGCGCTCAGCGGCCCGTCGGCCGCGAACAGCGCCGCCTCGAGCGCGCGTTCGAGCTCGTCGGTCACGCCGGTACCCGGCGCAAGCGCAGCGGGCCGAACGCCTCGTCCTGCGCGATCTCGGCCTTGCCGAGCCGGGCGAGTTCGAGCGCTGCGACGAAGCTGCTGGCGAGCGCCGAGCGGCGCAGGCGCGGCTCGGCGTGCGGCGGCAGGAACTGGCGCAGATCGATCCAGTCGAGCGTCACCCCGAGCATCGCCGAAACCCGATCGAGCGCGGAATCGAGCGTCATCACCGGGCGTTCGCGGACCATGTGGACGACCGGCGCGGTGCGGGCGCTGACCTGGCCGTATGCCTGGACCAGCGCGAACCAGTCGCATTGCCACAGCGTCTTGCGGTCGGTCCGCAGGCCTTCGGGCGCGCCGCGGGCGAACACGTCGCGGCCGAGCCGGTCGCGGGCCATCAACCGCGCCGCGGCCTCGCGCATCGCCCCCAGCCGGGCAAGCCGCAGTTGCAGCCGCAGCGCGAGCTCGTCGGGGCTCGGGTCCTCCTGCTCGTCGCGCGGCAGCAGCAGCGCCGACTTGAGGTAGGCGAGCCAGGCGGCCATCACCAGGTAGTCGGCGGCGAGCTCCAGCCTTAGCGCCTCCGCGCGCTCGATATAGGCGATATACTGGTCGACCAGCGCGAGGATCGAGATCGCCTTGAGGTCGACCTTCTGCCGCCGCGCGAGGTCGAGCAGCAGATCGAGCGGCCCCTCCCAGTTGTCGAGCTCGAGATAGAGCGCGGCATCGTCGGTCGGCGCGGCCGCGGGGCCGGTCCAGTCGTCATCCGCAAGC
>JBHWTG010000243.1:0-12183 GCA_043427735.1 Tsuneonella sp.
AATGTCCCGTCGGCCAGCGGCAGCGAGCGCGCCGACGACACCGCTCCACTGCCTTCGGTATTCGCCGCGGGTCAGATCATCCGCGTGCCCAACATCGGCGGCGACCGGATCGCGCCGGGCGCGGTCGACGATCCAGACTGGCAGCAGACGCTGCAGAGCCTGGGCGTCGGCACCGAGCAGCCGCAGGTCGCCCGCGTGGTCGTGAGCAAGAGCGACAGCGTGCTCAAGGCCTACGACGAAGGCGGCAAACTGGTGGCGCTGTTCACGGTCTCCTCGGGATCCAGCAGGGACCCGCTGCCCCTGGGCAACTGGAAGATCAACGGCGTCGCGCGCAATCCGCCGTTCGCCTACAACCCCGAGCTGTTCTGGGATGTGCCCGACGAGGAGGAGAAGCAGCAGCTTCCCCCCGGGCCCAACGGGCCGGTCGGGGTCGTGTGGATCGATCTCAGCAAGGAGCACTACGGCATTCACGGCACGCCCGAGCCGCAGACGATCGGCCGGGCGCAATCGCACGGCTGCGTGCGGCTGACCAACTGGGACGCCGCCCGGCTCGCACAGATGGTCAAGCCGGGCACCAAGGTGGAGTTCGTCGCCTGACATGGCTCTCGCCGCGCTCGACCGGCTGCTGACGATCGCCGTTACCGCCACCTTGACGAGCGCGGTGTGGATCGTCGGCGGCGACGCGCTGCTGCGCGGCGCGGGTGGGCTGAGCGGGATTGGCACGCAGGGCGGTTCGGCCGAGCCGTACGGGCCAGCGGGCGAACGCGCGAGCCCGCCGCGCGAACAAGTCCCGGCGGGAAAAGCGGGCACGCTCGTGATCCCGGTCGCCGGCGTCCGCGCAGAGGAGCTCGTCGACACCTTCACCCAGGCGCGCGCCGGCGGAGAGAGAGCGCACGATGCGATCGACATCATGGCCCCGCGGGGCACGCCCGTGGTCGCCGCCGGGCCGGGGCGGGTGGAAAAGCTGTTCCTCTCAAAGGACGGTGGCAAGACCATCTACGTGCGCTCGGCCGACGGGCGAACGATCCATTACTACGCGCATCTCGACGCGTACCGGCCCGGGCTCGCCGAAGGGCAGAGCGTGCGCGCCGGCGAGCCGATCGGCACCGTGGGGTTCACCGGCAACGCCAGCCCCGAGGGGCCGCATCTCCACTTCGCGATCCTGCGCACCACGCCGCAGGCCAAGTGGTGGGAGCCCGCGGCAGCGGTCAATCCGTATCCGCTGCTGGCCGCGCGCTAGCGTCCGGGCGCTAGTCGGCCGGGCCGCGACCGGTGCGAACGCACCGCAGCTTCGCCAGATCGCCCGTTAGATCGAGCCGCTTGAGGGCGCGCGCGCCGTTCCATTCGAAGTGTGCGCCGCGCATCGGCCCGCGGGTGAACACCACCGATTTGCCCGTGAGCAGGTAGGTCCCGTCGCCGCCATCGGTGACGTAGCGCGAGGCGTTGACCACATCGAACCATTGGCCCGCGACAGGGCGCGAAGCGGGTCCGGCCGCATCCCCGGGCAGTTCGCACAAGTAGCGCCCGGTCGGCAGCGTGCCGAGGTCGCCCTGCGCGGCGGCCGGTGTGCCGAGCGCGGCGGCGACGGCGATGACGAGCAAGCGACCTCTCATGGCTCCGACCCTACCACGAGCAGCCGTGCACCGCCAGCCGCCTTGCCGATGGCCGGCCGAGCCGCTAAGGGCCCCGCGCGGCAAGCGCGGGTCTTGATCGGCAGCGCTGCAGACCCAACCGAAGGCTCTTTCTCCCATGAAGATTTCCGGCGTGGACATCCGTCCCGGCAACATTCTCGAATACGAAGGCGGCATCTGGAAGGTCGCCAAGATTCAGCATACCCAACCCGGCAAGGGCGGAGCCTACATGCAGGTCGAAATGAAGAACCTGCAGGACGGGCGCAAAACCAACGTGCGCTTCCGCAGCGCCGATACGATCGAGCGCGTGCGGCTCGACCAGAAGGACTTTCAGTACCTCTACACCGACGGCGACGCGCTCGTGTTCATGGACAAGGACAGCTACGAGCAGATCACGCTGCCCACGGACCTCCTTGGCGATGCCGCGGCGTTCCTGCAGGACGGGATGGACGTGACGCTCGAGCTGTGGGACGAGAAGCCGATCTCGGTCGCGCTGCCCGAGCAGGTCGAGGCAACGATCGTCGAGGCCGACGCGGTGGTGAAGGGCCAGACCGCCTCCTCCAGCTACAAACCCGCGGTGCTCGACAACGGCGTGCGGGTGATGGTGCCCCCGCACATCGAGAGCGGCACGCGGATCGTGGTCGATGTCTACGAGCGCACGTACGTCGGCAAGGCCGGCTGAGCCGCGCCATGGCCGCCGTATCGGGCCTGATCCGGGTGATGGAGAAAGCCGCGCGCAAGGCGGGCGGCAAGCTGCGGCGTGACTTCGGCGAGGTCGAGCACCTGCAGGTCAGCCGCAAGGGCCCCTCGGACTTCGTTTCCAAGGCCGATCGGATTGCCGAGCGCACCCTCTGGGACGAGCTCAAGGTGGCGCGCCCTGGCTGGGGCTTCCTGATGGAGGAAGGCGGTGAGATCGCCGGCGAGGAAGGCAAGCCCCGCTTCGTGATCGACCCGCTCGACGGGACCAGCAACTTTCTCCACGGCATCCCCCACTTTGCCATCTCGATCGCCGCGCAGGAGCCCGCGGCGGGCGGCAGGGGCTGGGGCGAGGTGACCGCGGCCGTGGTCTATCAGCCGATCACCGACGAGACCTTCTGGGCCGAGAAAAGCCGCGGCGCCTGGTTGCACGACGGGCGGCTGCGCGTATCCAGCCGCACGCGCATGTCCGACGCGCTGATCGCGACCGGCATCCCCTACGGCAGTCATGGCGACTTCGGCGAGTGGATCAAGGTGCTCGCCGCGGTCGGCCCGCAGGTGGCCGGGGTGCGCCGGTTCGGCGCGGCCTCGCTCGATCTCGCGTGGGTTGCCGCCGGCCGCTTCGACGGGTTCTGGGAAAGCGATCTCGCGCCGTGGGACACCGCCGCCGGCTGCCTGCTGGTGCGCGAGGCGGGGGGCTTCGTCACCGACTATCGCGGCCGCTCGTTGCCGGTGTGCGACGGCCAGGTGCTGGCAGCGAACGACGGCCTCCATTCCAAGCTGCACAAGGCGCTGGCGACCGCGCTCAAGTAGCGGGAACTGCCGCGCACGGCCGCCCCTCGATCAGGGTCTAGCCGCCGAAAGATACCGCCGCTAAGGGCACGCTTCGCTTCGGGCGGCCCCTGTGGCGGAATGGTAGACGCGAACGACTCAAAATCGTTTGTCGCAAGACGTGCCCGTTCGAGTCGGGCCAGGGGCACCATGTTGATTTGCGCTACCGCCCTTCGGGCTGCTCGAGCGCAAACGTTGCTCGCCATGGAGGGCGTTCGGCAAAATGACGGCCGCCGGGCGAGGGGGTCACCCGACGGCCGCCTCTCCTCCCCAGGAGATCGGGAGTCTCTGGATCAGGTGTACGTGCCCAGCCGGTGGTGGAGGGCGTTGATCCTGGCGAGCTCGTCGCGGTCGTCGACCGTGCGTGCATAGGCGGTGAGCGCGGTGCGCAGCAGCTTGAAGTCGGCGGTCGAGAGCAGCGCGCGGGCGCGGCCCGGTTCGGCTGGGCGGTCCTCGGTCATGCTATTCATCCTCTCTCTCCTCCAGGAGCAGCGAACTGGCTCCCCCGGCCGCGGTTCAGGCGGCCGCGAACTGGTTCATGGTGTTGTGCTCGCCGCCCGCCTTGAGCGCGGCCTCGCCGGCGAAGTATTCCTTGTGATCGTCGCCGATGTCGCTGCCGGACATGTTCTGGTGCTTTACGCAGGCGATGCCCTGGCGGATCTCCTCGCGCTGCACGTTCTTTACATAGCCGAGCATGCCCGCCTCGCCGAAATACTCGCGGGCGAGGTTGTCGGTGCTGAGCGCCGCGGTGTGGTACGTCGGCAGCGTGATGAGGTGGTGGAAAATGCCCGCCTCGCGCGAGGCGTCCGCCTGGAAGGTGCGGATGCGCTCGTCGGCCTCGGCCGCCAGCTCGGTGCCGTCGTAATCCCCGCTCATCAGCTTGGCGCGGTCGTACGTCGACAGGTCTCGGCCTTCTTCGGCCCACTTGTCATAGACTTGCTGGCGGAAGTTCAATGTCCAGTTAAAGCTCGGCGAGTTGTTATAAACCAGCTTTGCGGTCGGGATCACCTCGCGGATTCGGCGGACCATGCCGCCGATCTGGCCGATGTGCGGCTTCTCGGTCTCGATCCACAGCAGGTCCGCCCCGTTCTGGAGCGAGGTGATGCAGTCGAGCACGCAGCGGTCCTCTCCGGTCCCGGCGCGGAACTGGAACAGGTTCGATGGCAGCCGCTTGGGCCGCAGCAGCTTCCCGGTGCGGGTGATCAGCACTTGTCCGTTTGCATGTGGGCCGTTGCCGATCTCGCCGGGGCTCACCTCCTCGCAGTCGAGGAAGCTGTTGTACTGGTCGCCGAGATCGCCCGGCTCCTTGCTGAAGGCGATCTGCTTGGTGAGCCCGGCGCCGAGGCTGTCCGTGCGCGCGACGATGATCCCGTCTTCGACGCCGAGCTCGAGGAAGGCGTAGCGCACCGCGCGGATCTTCTGCAGGAAATCCTCGTGCGGCACGGTGACTTTGCCGTCCTGGTGGCCGCACTGCTTCTCGTCGGACACTTGGTTCTCGATCTGGATCGCGCACGCGCCCGCCTCGATCATCTTCTTGGCGAGCAGGTAGGTCGCCTCGGCGTTGCCGAAGCCCGCATCGATGTCGGCGATGATCGGCACCACGTGGGTCTCGTGGTTGTCGATCGCGTTCTGGAGGCGCGCGGCCTCGACCGCGTTGCCCGCCGCGCGCGCCGTGTCGAGCTCGCGGAACAGCGCGCCGAGTTCACGCGCGTCGGCCTGGCGCAAGAATGTATAGAGCTCCTCGATCAGCGCGGGCACGGAAGTCTTCTCGTGCATCGACTGGTCGGGCAACGGGCCGAACTCGCTTCGCAGCGCGGCAATCATCCAGCCCGAAAGGTAGAGATAACGGCGCTTGGTGGTGCCGAAATGCTTCTTGATCGCGATCAGCTTCTGCTGGCCGATGAAGCCGTGCCAGCAGCCGAGCGACTGAGTGTATTGCGCCGGATCGGCGTCGTAAGCGGCCATGTCCTCGCGCATGATCTTCGCGGTATAGCGCGCGATGTCGAGCCCCGTCGGAAAGCGGTTCTGCAGCCGCATGCGTGCCGCGCTTTCCGCGTCGATCGCGGCCCACGGCGCGCCTGCGCCTTCGATCGTGCGGCGGAAGTCGGCAATACGGCTCTGGTAGGTCATCGCGGGCCCCGTGGCGGAATGGTTCACCCTCAATGACACGCGATCAGGCAAAAAGATCGTGAAAGTTACAGAATATCTTGTCCGGCTGCAGTGTATCAGGCATTCGATGATGTGAGGATGTAAGGATAATTACATGGCCGAGACTGCCCTGTTTGCGGGACCCGCGCTCCGTCGCCTGCGCAAGCGCGAGGGGCTGACCCAGGCGGCGATGGCCGCGCGGCTGGCTATCTCCCCCACGTATCTCAACCTGATCGAGCGCAACCAGCGCCCGTTGTCGGCGCGGGTGGTGCTGCAGGTCGCCGAGCAATTCGACTTCGACCCGCGCGCGCTGCGCCAGAGCGAGACGATCGGCGGGATCGACGGGCTCGCGCGCCGGATGGCCGACGAGCGCTTCACCGATCTCGGCATCGACCGCGACGAGCTTGCCGAATTCCTCGCCGCCGCTCCGCATGCCGCAGCCGCGTTCGCCCGACTCTACGACAATGCGGCGCCGGCCGAGCGGCGCGACGATCCCACCAGTGCCGCCCGGCGCGAGATCGAACGGTGGCGCAACCACTTCGCCGATCTCGATACCGCCGCCGAGGGGCTTGCCGACGAGTTTCGCCTGTCGCGCGGCGATACCTACGCCGCGCTCGCCGAGCGGTTGCGCGAGCGGCACCAGCTTGCCATCCGCATCCTGCCGCGCGAAGTGCTGCCCGACGCGGTGCGCCGGCTGGACCTCCATTCCCGTCAGCTTCAACTCAACGAGATGCTCGATCCCGCCTCGCGCACCTTCCAGGTGGCGACGCAGATCGCATGGCTCGAATTCCGCGAGCCGATCGCCGCGCTGGCCGCGGGCGCGCAGTTCGTCGATGAGGCGCCGCGGCGGCTGTTCGAGCGCCACCTTGCGTCTTACGTCGCCGCCGCGCTGGTCATGCCGTACGGCCGTTTTCTGCGCGCCTGCGAGGCGACCGGTTACGACTTCGAGGTGCTGATGCGCCGCTTCGGGGTCGGCTTCGAGAGCCTCGCGCACCGGCTGACAACCCTCCAGCGGGTCGGCCAGCGGGGCTTGCCGTTCTTCATGGCGCGGATCGACCGCGCGGGGCAGTTCTCGAAGCGGTACGCCGGCGCGAGCGGGACCACCCTGCTCGACAGCGAGGCCAGTTGCCCGCTGTGGCATGCGCACCGCGCGTTCGAGCGGCCCGGCGAACTCTGCGTGCAGGCCGTCGCGCTCGATGGCGCCGGCGCGGCGCCAGCGCACTGGCTGACCGTGGCGCGCGCGGTCGAGGGGCGCGACCGGGCGCGGTTCGCGGTCATCCTCGGGATCGAGGGACGGCTTGCCGAAGATCTCGCAGTCGCGCGGGGCCATTCGGTGCGGCCGGCCGACGCAACGGCGATCGGGCACGGCTGTGCACGGTGCCATATTCCCGGATGCACGCAGCGCTCGCTGCCTCCGCGCGGCACCCCGCTGCTGTTCTCGCCGCTCGAGCAGGGGACGATGCCGTTCCGCTTCGCCGGTTAACCATCCATCGGGGAACCGCCGACTGCGGCTTATCGTTTGTTGGTTCACTATCAGGGAGAGACGTCATGGTCGAAGAACGCATCACCGAGGTCGAGACGCCGACCGGCAACACCCACACGACGCACACGGTGGTCCACGATGAAGGCGAACGCCGCGGCGGCGGCGCGGGATGGCTGATCGCGCTGTTGCTCATCATCGCGCTGGTCGCCGGATTCCTCATCTTTTCCAACATGAGTGGCTCGGAAGTCGCCAAGGACAACGCGATCGAGGATGCCGCGAACAACGTCGGCGAAGCGGCGCAGAAAGTCGGCGACGCGGCGCAGGAAGCGGTCGACAACAACTGATCGTCAACCATCTGCTCACGTTCGACCGGTCGGACGTGTAAAGTTTACCGACATTTCATCTCTCGGCCCTAGGTCAGCCTTCCACAGGAGGGCGCCGGGGCCGAGACGATGATCCGCCTCTTCAAGCACTATATCCCGCATGCGGTGATGCTGCTGGGCCTGTTCGACCTCGCGCTGCTGATCGCGGCCGGCGAGCTCGCCTGGCAGGTGCGCGCGACACAGATCGAGAGCGACCCGGGGCCGATTGCGGATCGCTTCGGCATGCTTGCGATGCTGGCCGGAGTCGTCTGGCTGGCGATGATCGCGGTCGGCACGTACGGCGCCGATGCGCTGCGCTCGATGCGCTACGCCGGCGCGCGGATGCTGGTGGCGGTCAGCCTCGGCATCATCGCGCTGTCGGTGATCGACTTCTTCCTCCCGGGCGACACGTTCTGGCGCTCGACGCTGATCTACGCGATGGTCCTCAGCATCGCGCTGCTCGTCGCCAACCGCCTTGCGGTGGGAAGCGTGATCGGCACCGCGGCGTTCCGGCGCCGTGTGCTGGTCCTCGGCGACGGACACCGCGCGCGACGCATCCGCGCGCTCGCCGAACGGCCCGAGAGCGGCTTTGCCGTCGTCGCCTTCATCGGCATGAACGAAGGTTCGCCGGTGGTCGAAGAGGCGATCCCGCGCAGCGCGATCCACGACCTCGGCCGTTTCGTCGAGAACATCGGCGCGAGCGAGGTCGTCCTCGCGCTGGAGGAGCGGCGCAACTCGCTGCCGCTGAAGGACTTGCTGCGGATCAAGACGCACGGGGTCCACGTCAACGACTTCTCGAGCTTCCTCGAGCGGGAGACCGGCCGGGTCGATCTCGACACGCTCAACCCGAGCTGGCTGATCTTTTCGGACGGGTTCTCGAGCGGGCGAATGCTGTCGAGCGCGGCCAAGCGGGTGTTCGACGTGACCGCGAGCGGCTTGCTGCTAGCGCTGACCTTCCCGCTGATCGCGGTGTTCGCCTGCCTGGTGAAGCTCGACAGCAAGGGCCCCGCGTTCTTCCGCCAGACCCGCGTCGGGCTCTATGGCCAACCGTTCACGGTGCTCAAGCTGCGCTCGATGCGGACCGATGCCGAAGCCGGCGGCGCGAAGTGGGCCGAGCGTGACGATCCGCGCATCACGCGCCTCGGGCGCTTCATCCGAAAGGTCCGCATCGACGAGCTGCCGCAAGTGTGGACCGTGCTCGCCGGCCGGATGAGCTTCGTCGGCCCCCGGCCCGAGGTGCCGACGTTCGTTTCCGATCTTGAGGACAAGCTGCCGTATTATGCCGAGCGGCACATGGTGAAGCCCGGCATCACCGGGTGGGCGCAGATCAACTATCCCTACGGTGCGAGCGTCGAGGATGCGCGGGCGAAGCTCGAATACGACCTCTATTATGCGAAAAACTACACCCCCTTCCTCGACCTGCTGATCCTGCTGCAGACCGTGCGCGTGGTGCTCTGGCCCGACGGCGCGAGGTGATGAGCGAGGTGTGGGTTCTGACCGGCTTCGCGCTCAACCTGACGGGCGCGGTGGTCTGTGCGGTGGTCGCCGCGTGGCTCGCCAGCCGGCGCGACAGCCCGCGGCGCGAACGCCCGGCGGCGATCGTCGCGCTCGGGGTGACCGCCGTATGGTGCGTGACCAACGCCGCCTGGGGCCAGGGGAGCCTGCTCGGCCAGCTGATCGAAACCCCGCGCAACCTCGCCTGGATTCTCGTGCTCTACCGCCTGTTCGCCAACGATGGCCGCGACCGGACGCTGGGGCCCATCCGCCCGCTGGTGATCGCGCTGGCGTTCGTCGAGTGTCTCCAGCCGGCGGTGGCGATCCTCGGCGCGCGCTTCGGCGCCCTGCCGCAGGTGCACGCCGCGGCGTTTTCGGTTGCGGCGCTGCTTCAGGCGCTGGTCGCGGTCGGTGCGCTGGTGCTGCTGCACAACCTCTACGCCGGCGCATCGGCGAGCGCGCGGCAGGTCCTGCGCTGGCCCGCCGGGGCGCTGCTGCTGATGTGGGGCTGGCACCTCAACCTCTACACCTTCGCCTGGTTCGCCGGCCACCTGCCCCAAGGCCTGGTGGCGTTGCGCGGGCTGGTCGCCGCGGCGATGGCGCTGCTGTTGGCGACCGGCGCCAACACCCGGGCGGCCGACCTGCGCCTGGTGCCGAGCCGCGCTGTCGCGTTCCAATCGCTCTCGCTGGTGGTAATCGGCGCCTACCTCCTGGCGATGTTCCTGTTCGCGCAGTCGGTGAGCGTGCTGGGCGGGGGGCTCGGCCGGCTGACTCAGGTCGCCTTCGTATTCGCCGCGGCGACTGCCGCGCTGCTGTGGCTGCCATCGCGGCGCCTGCGCGGCTGGCTGCGGGTAAAAGTGCTCAAGCACCTGTTCCAGCACCGCTACGACTACCGCGCCGAATGGCTCCGTTTTACCAGTACGATCGGGCGGGCCGGGCCCGAGGCCCCGGCGCTGCCCGAGCGCGCCGCGCAGGCGCTGGCCGACATCACCGACAGCCAGGGTGCGGTGCTGCTGCTGCCGCGCGAAGACGGCGGCATGGAGCTCGCCGGCCGCTGGCAATGGCCCGACCTGTTGGTTCCGCCCGAGCCGTTCCCGGCCGAATTTGCCGCCGCGTTCGAACGCGACGCGCTGATCGTGGAGATCGACGACTTGCGCGACCCTGCGGACGGGGCGCGCGCGCTGCCGGCGTGGCTCCGCGCGGACCGCCGTGCCTGGGCAATAGTCCCGCTGATGCATTTCGAGCGGCTGGTCGGACTCGCCGTGCTCGCGCGCCCGTCGCTGGAGCGCCGGCTCGACTGGGAGGATTTCGACCTGCTCAAGGTCGTCGGCCGCCAGCTTGCCAGCTACCTCGCCGAGCAGGCGGGGCACGAAGCGCTGCTCGAAGCCGCGCGGTTCGACGAATTCAACCGCCGGATCGCGTTCGTGATGCACGACATCAAGAACCTCGCCAGCCAGCTCTCGCTGCTTGCGCGCAACGCCGAGCGCCATGCCGAGAACCCGGCATTCCGGCAGGACATGCTGGTGACGCTGACCAAGAGCGCGGAAAAGCTGAACTCGCTGCTCGCTCGGCTGGGGCGGTATGGAGGGACCGGGGGCACGGTGCGCAAGCTGGTCGATCTCGCCGAGCTCGCCCGGCGCGTGGCCAAGCGCTACGACGGATTGCATCCGGTCGAGCTGACCCGGAGCGAACCCTGCCCGGTGCTCGCCGAGGGCGAAGCGCTCGAACAGGCGCTGCTTCACATCGTGCAGAACGCTGTCGAGGCGAGCGCGGCTGGCCTGCCGGTTTACCTTGACGTCTCGTGCGATGGGCTCGTCGGCCGGCTCGAGATTGTCGATTCGGGCACCGGGATGAGCCCGCAGTTCGTGCGGGAGGGGCTGTTCAAGCCGTTCGTCTCGTTGAAAGACGGCGGCTTCGGCATCGGCGCCTACGAGGCGCGCGAGCTGGTGCGCGCGATGGGCGGGCGGCTCGAGGTCGATTCGCGCGAAGGGCTCGGCACCCGTTTCGCGATAACGCTCCCGCTCGCGGCCGCGGCCGGGATCGCCGGCAAACCCTTGCAAACCGAGGTGGCGTGATGGCGCAGCACAGGCAGAAGCTGCTGGTGGTCGAGGACGACGAGGGGCTGCAGGCGCAGCTCAAGTGGGCCTACGACGACTTCGAGGTGGTGGTCGCCGGCGACCGGGACAGCGCGCTGGCGGCGCTGCGGGCGGAGGAACCGGCGGTGGTCACGCTCGACCTCGGGCTGCCGCCCGACCCTGATGGGACCAGCGAAGGCTTCGCGGTGCTCGACGCGATCATGGCCCTGAAGCCGGACACCAAGGTGATCGTCGCGAGCGGTCACGGGGCGCGCGAGAGCGCGCTGCAGGCCATCGAGCGCGGCGCTTACGACTTCTACCACAAGCCGGTCGACATCGACGCTCTCGGCCTGATCGTCCGCCGGGCGTTCGCGCTGCACGGGATCGAGGTGGAGAACCGCCGCCTCGCCGCCAAAGTCGGCGAGGACAAGACCGTGCTCGGGCGCATGATCACCGCGGCGCCCGAGATGGCCAAAGTCGCGCGGACGATCGAGCGGGTGGCGAACACCAAGGTCTCGGTCATGCTGCTCGGCGCGAGTGGCACCGGCAAGGAGCTGCTCGCGCGCGGGTTGCACGAGGCGAGCGATCGGCGCCGCGGCGCATTCGTCGCCCTCAACTGCGCGGCGATTCCGGAAACCCTGCTCGAAGCGGAGCTGTTCGGGCACGAGAAAGGGGCCTTCACCGGCGCGGTGGCCCGGAACGAGGGAAAGATCGAGCAGGCGCATGGCGGTACGCTGTTCCTCGACGAGGTCGGCGACATCCCGCTGCCGCTGCAGGTCAAGCTGCTGCGGTTCCTGCAGGAACGGACGATCGAGCGGATTGGCGGGCGCACCGCGATCCCGGTGGACACGCGGATCGTCTGCGCGACGCATCAGGACCTCGAGGCGATGATCGCGGCGGGCACCTTCCGCGAGGACCTGTTCTACCGCCTGGCGGAGATCGTCGTGAAGATCCCGACGCTGGCCGAGCGGCCCGGCGACGCGGTGCTGCTGGCGAAAGCCTTCCTCGCGCGGTTCGCCGCGGAGATGAACCCGGCGGTCAAGGGCTTCGCGCCCGACGCGCTGGCGGCGATCGACGGCTGGAGCTGGCCGGGCAACGTGCGCGAGCTCGAGAACCGGGTGAAACGCGCGGTGATCATGGCCGACGGCAAGCTGGTGAGCGCGGACGATCTCGATCTAGCCGCCGGGGAAGCGGCCGCAGCGGAGGTGCTCAACCTCAAGAGCGCGCGCGAACGGTCGGACCGGACGATGATCCGCCACGCGCTGGCGCGCAGCGAGGGCAACATTTCGAGCACCGCCAAGCTGCTCGGGATCAGCCGTCCGACGCTGTACGACCTGCTGCGGCAGTATGATTTGCAGACGTAGCCTCGTGCCGCTGCTGGCGCTTGCGCTGGCAGCCTGCGGTGGGAACGGCGATCGTCCGCCCGGCGACAGCTGGCAAGCGATGCTCGCGCGCGGGACAGG
>JBHWTG010000244.1:0-10962 GCA_043427735.1 Tsuneonella sp.
GTTGTGTCCGGGCATTTCGGCCATCCCGCACGACGCCGCGCTGCCCTCGCAGCCGGCCGGCGAGAAGCGCCGCAAGAAGCGCCGCACCGCCGCGGGCGATACCGCCGCCCCCGGCTTCAGCCTCCAGTGAGAAAGGTGAGAGTGATGACCATCAAACGCCAAGTCGCGGGCGCTCTCGCCCTCACCACCGCGCTGTCCGCCGCGGCCTGCAGCGGGCCGGCGTGGGACAACACCAGCCTTTACAGCGTCCGCCAGCCGGTGGTCGAACGCACCAGCTACACGCTCGACGTAGCGACCTCGTACGAAGGGCTGTCGGTACCCGAGCAGCAGCGGCTCGCCGGCTGGTTCGAGGCGATGGACTTGCGCTACGGCGACCGCGTGTCGGTCGAGGACCCGGTGGCCGGCGGCGCGACCCGCGCCGCGGTCGCAGCGATCGCCGCGCGCCACGGCATTCTTCTGGCTGACGGCGCGCCGGTGACCACGGGCTCGCTCAATCCGGGGACCGCGCGGGTGGTGATCACCCGCTCGACCGCCTCGGTGCCGAACTGCCCCAACTGGGATCGCAAGAGCGACGCGAACTTGGCCAACGCCACCGCCCCCGGATACGGCTGCGCGGTCAACGGCAACCTCGCCGCGATGGTCGCCAACCCCGAGGACCTGATCACCGGCCAGACCGGCACCGGCGAGACCGTGATCATGAGCTCGACCAAGGCGATCAAGTCGTACCGCGAAAAGGCCAACACCGGCACCGGCGAACTGAAGGCGCCGAGCACGAGCGGAGGGAACTGAGGCCATGAACGCCCCCTGGAAACCCGGCCCCGGCGGCCGCGACCCGTTCGCCGCGTTCATCTGCGACGAGACGGCGCTCGACACCCTGCGCCCGGTGGTCATCGAAATGGGCTGGCAGCCCGAGAAGTGCGCCAAGGGCGGACTGCGCAACGCCGTGCAGTCGCTGTCGGTCTCGGCCAGCCCGAACATCCTGATGGTCGATCTGTCGGAAAGCGGCGACCCCCTGAACGACATCAACGCTCTGGCCGAGGTCTGCGAGCCGGGGACGGTGGTGATCGCGGTCGGCCAGGTCAACGACGTGCGGCTGTACCGCGACCTGCTGGCGAGCGGCATTCACGACTACCTGCTGAAGCCGCTCTCGGCCGGCCAGCTGCGCGATGCGCTGACCAATGCCCACGCGGTGTTCTCGGCGCCCAAGGCGAACGATCCGGACGCGGCCAAGCGCCACATCTCGACCGCGGTCGTCGGCACCCGCGGCGGCGTCGGCGCGTCGACCCTGGCAACCTCGCTCGCCTGGCTGTTCTCGGCCGATCACAAGCTGCCGACGGCGCTGCTCGATCTCGACGTGCATTTCGGCACGGGCGCGCTGGCGCTCGATCTCGAGCCCGGCCGCGGCCTGACCGACGCGATCGACAACCCGAGCCGGATCGACGGGCTGTTCATCGAGCGGGCGATGATCCGCGCGAACGACAACCTGGCGATCCTGTCGGCCGAGGCGCCGATCAACTCACCGCTGATGACCGATGGCAGCGCGTTCGTGCAGCTCGAGGAAGAGTTCCGTCACGCGTTCGAGATGACCGTGATCGATCTGCCGCGCAACATGCTGATCAACTTCCCGCACCTCCTGGCGGACGTCAACGTGGTGGTCCTCGCCACCGAGATGACGCTCGCCAGCGCGCGCGACACGATCCGCATCCTGAGCTGGCTCAAGACCAACGCGACGCATGCCCAGCCGCTGATCGTCGCCAACAAGGTGCAGACCGGCGTGGCCGAGATCAGTCGCGCCGACTTCGAGGCCTCGATCGAGCGCAAGATCGATTTCACGATCCCGTTCGATCTCAAGGCGGCGGCCAACGCGGCCAAGCTCGGCCAGACGTTTGCCGACGCCAACCGCGCGAGCAAAGCCAGCCAGGCGATCCGCCAGCTTGCCGAGCGCGTGATCGGCGCATCCGACGAAGAGGCCGCGGCCGATGTCGCGGGAGCGAAGAAGTCGCTGCTCGGCAGCTTCGATTTCAAGTCGCTGCTGGCCAAGAAGAACAAGGCCCCGGCGAAGGCCGAGGCGTGAGGCGCCGCCGCGTGCGGCCCTCCGCGCGTAGGCTGGCGGTCGAACCACGGGTGTTGGAAGGCGGAACGGTCCGATGAACATTGTCCAGCTGCTGATGTTCGCCGTCGGGCTGATGGCCGTCCTGGCGCTCGGCTACAGCGCGCTGTCAGGTCCGTCGGCCGCCAAGGAAGGCAATCGCCGGCTGCAGGCCGTGCGCTATCGCCATTCCGAAAGCACCGACGCCAAGGTCGAATCGCAGCTCAAGAAGGCGATCGCCGCGCGCAAGCCCAAGACCTTCAAGGTTGCCGGCTCGGGCTCGCGGCTCGAGGCGCTCGCCGGCCGGCTCGACCGCACCGGCAAGGGCTGGACGCTGACGCAGTATCTTTACGGCTCGCTGGGCCTCGCGGTGCTGTTCATGGTCATCATGTACTTGCGCACCGGCGCGCCGATGATGAGCCTGGCGGTCGGCCTGTTCGCGGGCGCGGGCATTCCGCACATGGTGGTCAACTTCTTCATCAAGAAGCGCACCAACCAGTTCAACGCCAAGTTTCCCGACGCGATCGAGCTGCTCGTGCGCGGCCTGCGCTCGGGCCTGCCGGTGACCGAGACGCTGCAGGTCGTGGCGCAGGAAATTCCCGGGCCCGTCGGGATGGAGTTCAAGGCCATCGTCGACCGCATCCGCGTCGGCCGGACGATGGAGGAATCGCTCCAGGTCACCGCCGACCGGCTCGGCATCGCCGAGTTCAGCTTCTTCTGCATCACCCTGGCGATCCAGCGCGAGACCGGCGGCAACCTCGCCGAGACGCTGTCCAACCTCGCCGATGTCCTGCGCAAGCGCGGGCAGATGAAGCTCAAGATCAAGGCGATGAGCTCGGAATCGAAAGCCTCGGCCTACATTGTCGGCGCGCTGCCGTTCATCGTGTTCTTCATGATCTGGTGGATCAACCCGAGCTATCTCGCCGGGTTCTTCGCCGATGACCGCCTGATCGTCGCCGGGATCGGCGGGATGGTGTGGATGAGCATCGGCGTGTTCATCATGGCCAAGATGGTCAGCTTCGAAATCTAGCACGGGCGAGCACGAGAGCCATGATCAGCAACGCACCTGGGCCCACGCTCCTCGGCTTCGACGTGATCTTCGTCGGGACGATGCTCGCCGGCATCGCCGCGCTGGCGGTGATCTTCGCGATTTACGCGGCGGTCACCATCAAGGACCCGATGGCGAAGCGGGTGAAGAACCTGAACGCCCGGCGCGAGGAGCTGAAGGCGGGCATCGTCAAGACCAACGCCAAGAAGCGCACCAGCCTCGTGCGGCGCAGCGAGGGGACCGACAAGGTCAAGGAAACGCTGGCGAACATGAAGGTTCTCCAGCAGAGCCAGATCGAGGTCATCCAGCAGAAGCTGGCCTGGGCGGGCTACCGCAACAAGGAGCTGGCGGTCTACGTCATCGGCGCGCGGATGGTGGTGCCGATCGCGTTCGGCCTGATCGCCTTCATCGTCGTCTACGCGATGGACTACTTCCCCGAATGGGGCAGCATGAAGCGGCTGTTCGCGCTCACCGCGGCGGTCGGGATCGGCTACAAGGCGCCCGAGATCTTCCTCAAGAACAAGGCCACCAAGCGCACCGATCTCATCCGCAAAGGGCTGCCCGATGCGCTCGACCTGCTGGTCATCTGCGCCGAGGCCGGCCTCACCGTCGATGCTGCGTTCAACCGCGTCGCCAAGGAACTGGGGCGGGCCTACCCCGAGCTCGGCGACGAGTTCGCGCTGACCGCGATCGAGCTGTCGTTCCTGACCGAGCGGCGGATGGCGTTCGAGAACCTTGCCTACCGGGTCAACCTCGACAGCATCAGGGGCGTGGTCACGACGATGATCCAGACCGAGCGCTACGGCACCCCGCTGGCCTCGGCGTTGCGCGTGCTGTCGGCCGAGTTCCGCAACGAGCGGATGATGCGCGCCGAGGAAAAGGCTGCGCGGCTGCCGGCGATCATGACGGTGCCGCTGATTCTCTTCATCCTGCCGACGCTGTTTATCGTCATTCTGGGCCCCGCCGCCTGCTCGATCAGCGACGCGTTTGCCGCCAAGCCCGGGCAGTAGTCGCTACAGCGCCTCGGGTTCGAGGTCGCCGACCGCGGCGCGCACGCGGGCGAGCATCGCGGCAAACGCGTCGCTCTCCTCCGGCGAGAAGCTGTCGAACAGCTGCCGCTCCATGTCGAGCGCGAGCGGCATGATCCGCCCGTGCATCGCCCGCCCCGCGTCGGTCAGCTCGAGGTGGTGCGAGCGCCCGTCGCGCGCGTTGGCGCTGCGCGCGGCGAGCCCGCGATCCTCGAGCGCCCTGCACGCGCGGTTGACCGCGACTTTGTCCATCACCGTGGCCGCGGTGAGCTCGCGCTGGGTCTGCGCGCCGGCATCGCCGAGCACCGCCATCACCCGCCACTCGGGGATCCGCAGCCCGAACTCGCGGCGATAGACCTCCGCGATCCGGCTCGACACCGCGTTCGAGGTGACCGACAGCAGATAGGGCAGGAAATCGGCGAGGCGGGTGGCGGTCATCACCGGCCGGTTTCCACCGAAACCGGCGGCGAGGCAAGCGGCCCGCTCATTCGTAGCGCGGCTGCTCCCACCACGGGTAGAAGTCGGGCATGTCGCCGCTCACCGTGCCGGGATAGGCGGGCGGCCGCTTCTCGAGGAACGAGGCGATCCCCTCGCGCGCATCGGCGCTGCGGCTCAGCAGGTAGATCGCCCGGCTGTCGATCCGGTGCGCGGCCATCGGATGCTCGGCCGCCGACAGCCGCCAGAGCATCGCCCGGGTCATCGCCACCGACACCGCCGAGGTGTTCCGGGCGATCTCGTGCGCGAGTGCGAAGGCGGCGTCGAGCAGTTCGCCCTGCGCGTGGACCGAGCGTATCAACCCCCGCTGAAGCGCTTCGTCGGCATCGAAAATACGCCCGGTCATGCACCATTCGAGCGCGGTCTGAAGGCCGACGAGTCGCGGCAGAAACCAGCTCGAGGCCGCCTCGGGCACGATCCCGCGGCGGGCGAAGACGAACCCGAACCGCGCGCTGTCGGCGGCGAGGCGCAGGTCCATCGGCAGTTGCATCGTCGCGCCGACCCCGACCGCAACCCCGTTGCACGCCGCGATCAGCGGCTTCTTCGCCTCGAACAACCGCAGCGTCAGCCGCCCGCCCCCGTCGCGCACGCGCTCGTCGGACAGATCCTCGACCGTCTCGGGATCGGAGAACACATGACCGCCGCCTTCGGGCGTGAGGTCGGCGCCGGCGCAGAACGCCCGCTCGCCGCTGCCGGTGAACACCACCGCGCGCACCCGGTCGTCGCCGTCGGCCTCGTCCATCGCGTCGATGATCTCGGCCATCATCGTGCGGGTGAACGCGTTCATCTTCTCGGGCCGATGAAGCGTGACCAGCGCCACCGGGCCTTGCACGTCGTACTTGATCTGGGTGTATCCCACGTTCCTCTCCCGCCTCTCCGGCGCCCAAAGGTGACACAAAGTATACGCCGAAACGCTGCGGGCCGATCGCTCGGCCCGGCGCGCGACGTGCCAACGACCCGTGGCGCCGCGCCCCGCGAATCGCAGGCTAGCGGAGCGGCACCTGTGTAGGAAAGCGATTTAGCGCGGCGCCATGCGGATCGCGCCGTCGAGGCGGACGTCCTCGCCGTTGAAATAGCCGTTCTCGATCATGCACATGGCGAGCATGGCATATTCCTCGGCGTTGCCGAGCCGCTTGGGGAACGGCACCGACGCCGCGAGCGCATCCTTCACCGCCTGCGGCGCGGCGTTCATCAGCGGGGTGTTGAAGATGCCCGGCAGGATCGTGTTGACCCGGATGCCCTCGCTCATCAGGTCGCGCGCGATCGGCAGCGTCATGCCGACCACCCCGCCCTTCGAGGCCGAGTAGGCCGCCTGGCCCATCTGGCCGTCCTCCGCGGCGACGCTCGCGGTGTTGACGATCGCCCCGCGCTCGCCGTCCTCGTCGAGCGGATCGAGGGTGAGCATCCCGGCCGCCGACTTGGCGATGCAGCGGAAGGTGCCGACGAGGTTGATCTGGATGATCCAGTTGAAGGCATCCAGGGGGAAGTGCTTGATGCTGCCGTCGGTCTTCGAGCGGCTGGCGGTCTTGATCGCGTTGCCGGTGCCCGCGCAGTTGACCAGGATCCGTTCCTGCGCGTGCGCGGCGCGCGCCTTCTCGAACCCGGCGTCGACCGAAGCGTCGTCGGTCACGTTGACCTCGCAGAACACCCCGCCGATTTCCCTGGCGACGGCCTCGCCCTTCTCCGCCTGGAGATCGAAGATCGCGACTTTCGCGCCCTTTGCGGCGAGCGCCCGGGCCGTCGCCGCGCCGAGGCCGGAGGCGCCGCCGGTGACCACGGCCGCGGTGTTGCTGTCGACTTTCATGCGCATGTCTCCCTTAAGCAAGCGCTTGCGATAGGTGCCCGGTTTCGATCCGAAACCGGTTGCCGCTGACTAGGGAAGCCGGCCCCGGCAATCAACGGGCAAGGCCGGCAGGCCGGCTGCGCCATCGGTTCGGGTCGTCTTCCAACGCCTGTTGCGCAATGGCCACAGGGGCGAGGAAACCCGCCGCCCGGCTTATGTCGTTGGCAGAATTTCAGGCTCCTTTGGCATTTCTGCCGGCTAGTGGCCCGTTGGCTCAGGCGAGCAGCCGCCCACGTGGCACGACGCCAATCGAATGAATCCGCGCATCGATCCGCGCGCAACTGAGGACGCAATCGTGAAATCTCACCCGACTCTCAAAGCCTTCGTTTCGACCGGCGCGCTGGCGTTCGCCCTGCTAGGCACCGCCGCGCAGGCGCAGGACGTCACCAACGAGGACGGCCAGCCCGTCGACGCCACCGGCGAGGAGGTCTCGAGCGAAGACGCGATCGTCGTCACCGGTTCGCGCATCCCGCGACCGGAGGCGGACTCGCCCAATCCGGTGACGTCGATCAGCAGCGAAACCATCCAGCAATCGGGCCTTACCAACCTCACCGACCTGCTGGTGCAGAACCCGGCGCTGATCGGCTCGTCGACCCAGGCCGACGCGGGCGGTTCCACGGCGCTGTTCGGGGGCGTCGGCATCAACCTGCTGAACCTGCGCAATCTCGGCACCGATCGCACGCTGGTGCTGGTGAACGGCCGGCGCCACATCTCGGGCCTGTCCGGCACCGCGTCGGTCGACATCAACACGATCCCCAACGCCCTGATCGAGCGGATCGACGTGCTCACGGGGGGCGTCTCGGCGATCTACGGCGCCGACGGTGTCTCGGGCGTGGTCAACTTCGTGCTCAAGCGCGATTTCGAAGGCTTCGACGCGCGCTTCCAGTCGGGCATCTCCTCCCGGGGAGACGCGAACAACATCTACGCATCGGCAACCGCCGGCACCAACTTTGCAGACGAGCGCGGCAACGTGGCGCTGTCGTACGAGTACAACCGCGATGCGCGCGTTCCCGCGAGCGCCCGCGCGACCGGGCGCACCTTCGAATTCTTCAGCTTCCGCCGCAACCTCGCGGACATTCCCGACGATCCGAACATCGTCGACCGCATCCTCTACAACGACGTGCGCTACGCCGACAGCTCGACCAACGGCGCGGTGGATACCGACATCGACTTCTCGCCCGATTTCCAGGGCAACGGTCAGCCGTACGATCTCGGCACGTTCCTGCCCGGTTCGGGGGGCGTGGTGCAGGGCGGCAGCAGCACGCCGGTCGCCGGCTATCAAGGCGACCTGTCGCCCAAGACCGAGAAGCACAACGTCAACCTGCTCGGCAGCTTCGAGTTCAGTCCCGCGCTGCGGCTGTTCGCCGAAGGCAAGTACGTGAAGACCAAGAACTTCTCGTTCGCGCAGCCCTCGTTCGACTTCTTCACGACCATTCAGGCCGACAATCCGTTCATTCCAGAACCGATCCGCAACGCCATCGTGCCCGAAGCGCTGTCGCTGGGAATCTTCGGCGATGTCGGCTTCCTGCCCGACGGCATCTTCGTCAGCCGCGACAACTTCGACCTGGGAACCCGCGGCGAGTACGCCGAGCGCGACACTTATCGCGGCGTGATCGGCTTCGACGGGGCGATCACCGACAACGCCAACTACGAAGTGTCGTATGTCTACGGTCAGACCAAGACGAACTTCCTGGCGACCAACTATCGCATCGGCGACCGCTACTTCGCGGCGCTCGACGCCGTGCGCGCGCCGAACGGCCAGATCGTCTGCCGCTCGAACCTCGACCCCAACGCTCCGGCCAACGATCCCAACGCGATCATCCTCGGGGTGGACACCACCCCGCGCACGTTCACGCCCGGGCCCAACAGCGGCTGCGTTCCGCTCAACATCCTGGGCGAAGGGGTCGCCAGCCAGGCGGCGCTCGATTTCATCAACGCCGATCTCGAGAACTCGGTGAAGGTCGAACAGCACGTGGTCAGCGGCTCGATTGCCGGCGACTTCGGCGCGCTGTTCGAGCTTCCGGGCGGGCCGGTCGGGTTCGCGGTCGGTGCCGAATACCGCAAGGAAAAGTCGGTCTATCTGTCAGACCCGTTGCAGGAGCAGGGTGCCCTGCTCGATCTGGCGGAGATCCAGGACGAGAGCGGCAGCTTCGACGTCAAGGAGGCATTTGCCGAATTGAACGTGCCGCTGCTGCGCGACTTGCCGTTCGCCGACATCCTGCAGTTCGGCGCGGCGATCCGCCTGTCCGACTATTCGACCGTCGGTAACACCACCACCTGGAAGGTCGACGGGACCTGGGGGCCAGTGCGCGATATCCGCTTCCGCGGTACTTACTCCGAGGCGGTCCGCGCGCCCAACATCACCGAGCTGTTCGCGCCGGAGAACGGGACCTTCGCGTTCATCGACGATCCGTGCGATCCGACGAACCTGCCCGAAGGCACCAGCTTCCGTCAGGCGAACTGCACCGCGCTGCTGACCGGTCTCGGGATCAATCCCGCCACGTTCAGCCCGACCAGCGATCCGCGAGCGACGGTTTCGCTCCCGGGCCGGGCGGGCGGCAATCCCAACCTCGACGAGGAGGAGGCGCGCACGTGGACGGCCGGCGTCGTGCTGCGTCCGCGGTTTCTGCCGGGGTTCGTCGCCACGTTCGACTGGTACGACATCAAGCTGCGCAACGCGATCAGCACGGCGACGGCGCAGGACCTGGTCGATCTCTGCGTCGACCAGCCGACGCTGGACAACCAGTTCTGCGAGAATATCGGTCGCGACCCCGCGACCGGCTTCGTCAACGACTTCCTCGTGGGTCCGGCGAACGTCGCTCAGTTCGCCACGTCCGGCGCCGACTTCACGGTCAACTACGGGTTCCAGATCAGCCCGACGCTGGGCAACTTCAACCTGCGCCTCGCCGGCGGCTATCTCGATACCCTCGAGTTTATCCCGACCCCCGGGGCGGAGGTCGACGACGACCGCGAGGAGGCCTTCGCGCCCAAGTGGAACGGCACGCTCGACCTCACCTGGCGCAAGGACAACGTGACGGTGAACTACGGCGTCAATTACTTCAGCAAGACCCGCCGGTACACCACCGAGCAGCAGGAGGCGAATCCGGACCTCGTCGAGCCCCGGTATTTCTTCTTCCGCGAGAAGTGGGAGCACGACGTGCAGGTAGGGTGGACGACCGACGACGAACGGTTCTCGTTCTACACCGGCGTCAACAACATCTTCGACCGCCTGCCGGACGTCGGCTCGCTCAACTACCCGTCGAACTTCCGCGGCCGGTATTTCTATGCCGGGGTGCGCGTGAACCTCGACGGGGTGCCCGGCTTCTGATCGGGTATCGCCCTTGACGACGATGAGAGGGCGCCCTTCGCGGGCGCCCTCTTAATTTTGGCCCCGAAGCAGCCGCTCAGACCGCTTCGATGATCGTCACGTTAGCGATGCCGCCGCCTTCGCACATCGTCTGCAGGCCGTATTTCCCTCCGCGCGCGTGGAGCGCGTTGAGCAGCGTCGCCATCAGCTTCGTCCCGCTGGCGCCCAGCGGGTGGCCGAGCGCGATCGCGCCGCCGTTGACGTTGAGCCTCTCCGGATCGGCCCCGGTGTGCTGCAGCCACGCCATCGGTACGGGCGCGAACGCCTCGTTGACCTCGTAAAGGTCGATGTCGCCGATCCTCAGGCCGGCCTTGGCGAGGGCCTTGTCGGTGGCGAACAGCGGCTCCTCGAGCATGATCACCGGGTCGCCCGCGGTGACCGTGAGCGTGTGAATCCGTGCGCGCGGCGTGAGGCCGAGCTCCCTGAGCGCGGCTTCGGAGACGATCAGCGCCGCGCTCGCGCCGTCGCAGATCTGGCTCGAGCTCGCCGCGGTGAGGTTGCCGCCTTCCTTGAGCAGCTTGACCCCGGCGATCCCCTCGAGCGAGGCGTCGAAGCGGATGCCCTCGTCGATCGTGTGCTCGACCGGCCCATCGGCGGTGTCGACGGTGATCGGCACGATCTCGCGCCTGAACGCGCCCGCCTGGGTCGCGGCGATCGCCTTCTGGTGGCTGGCGTAGGCGAACCGGTCGATCGCGTCCTTGGTCATGCCGTACTTGTCGGCGATCATCTCCGCGCCGGCGAACTGCGACCACATGATCCCGGGATACTTCGCCTCGAGGCCGGGCGATTTGTAGTGCCCCATCCCTTCCTTCATATGGAACGTGAGGTTGGTGCCCATCGGCACCCGGGTCATGCTCTCGACCCCGGCGGCGATCACCGCGTCCTGCGTGCCGCTCATCACCGCCTGCGCGGCGAACTGGATCGCCTGCTGGCTGGAGCCGCACTGGCGGTCGATCGTCACCGCCGGGCACGACTGGGGCAGGTGTTTCGCCGCGAGCACCGCCATGCGCCCGACCTGCATCGATTGCTCGCCGGCCTGGGTCACGCAGCCCATCACGACATCGTCGACCCGCGCGGGATCGATCGCGAGAG
>JBHWTG010000245.1:0-8585 GCA_043427735.1 Tsuneonella sp.
ATACTAGGGGATGCGGCAGCTCGCCGAGCGGTTGCGCGCCGAATAGGCGAGCAGCACGGGGGCCTCGAACCCGGGGACCAGCCGCTTGTAGCTGTTGGTCGTCGGGTTGGTGAACGCGTTGAGCGCCTTGGCGTGTTTGATCACGCCGCCGATGAAATACAGGCACAGGTCGGAAAGGCCGGCGTAGCCGTTGCCGGCGAACAGCGGCTTGCCGCCGTCCCAGATCGACATGTGGGTGTGCATGCCGCTGCCGTTGTCGTCCTTGATCGGCTTGGGCATGAACGTCGCCGTCTTGCCGTAAGCATGCGCGACCTGGTGCACGACATACTTGTAGATCTGCATGTTATCGGCGGTTTCGACCAGCGTGCCGAAGGTGAGGCCGAGCTCGTGCTGCGCGGCGGCGACCTCGTGATGGTGCTTGTCGCAGTTCAGACCCATCTCGATCATCGTGGCGACCATCTCGGCGCGGATGTCGACCGCGCTGTCGACCGGGGCGACCGGGAAATAGCCGCCCTTCGCCCGCGGCCGGTGCGCGAGGTTGCCCGCCTCGTAGTCGCGGCCGGTGTTGGTCGGCAGCTCGATGTCGTCGATCTTGTAGCCCGAGCCGTCGTACCCGTCGTGGAACTTGACGTCGTCGAACATGAAGAACTCGGCCTCGGGCCCGACGTAAACGGTGTCGCCGATCCCGGTCGACTTGAGGAAGTTCTCCGCCCGCTTGGCGGTCGAGCGCGGGTCGCGCGCGTACCACTCGCCGGTCGAGGGCTCGACCACGTCGCAGAACACGATCATCATCGGCGTGGCGCTGAACGGGTCCATGGTCACCCGGGTCAGGTCGGGCTTCAGGATCATGTCGCTCTCGTTGATCGCCTTCCACCCGGCGATCGACGAGCCGTCGAACATCAGCCCGTCCTCGAGCTGGTCCTCGTCGAGCAGCTTGGCGACCATCGTCAGGTGCTGCCACTTGCCCCTGGGGTCGGTGAACCGCAGGTCGACCCATTCGACCTCGTTCTCCTCGATCTGCTTCAGGACTTCGTTCGCGTTGGGCATTTCACTTCCTCTTGTCAGTCCCCCTCCCGCCTGCGGGAGGGGCTAGGGGTGGGCAACTCCGGCGGTGGCCAGGCCCCCCCCCGACCCCTCCCGCAAGCGGGAGGGGAGAATTTCTAGATCGCTGCGTCATCCTTCTCGCCGGTGCGGATGCGCAGCGCGGATTCGATGGCCGAGACGAAGATCTTGCCGTCGCCGATGCGCCCGGTCTGGGCGGCGGCGGCGATCGCCTCGACCACGCGGTCCGCCTGGTTGTCGGGCACGACCACCTCGAGCTTCACCTTGGGCAGGAAGTCGACGACGTATTCGGCCCCGCGATAGAGCTCGGTGTGGCCCTTCTGGCGGCCGAAGCCCTTGGCCTCGGTGACGGTGATGCCGCTGACGCCGACTTCGTGCAGCGCCTCCTTCACCTCGTCGAGCTTGAACGGCTTGATGATCGCTTCGATCTTCTTCACGTGACCCCCGCTTGCGCTGTACCGGTTGCGCGCCTGGCCGGGCCCGCCCCGTGCCGCAGCACCGGGCGCCCGGCGATGATGTTCCTCGGCCCGGTCAGATCAAGAATCGTGCCAAGGCCGCGGTCACTGGCTAGGCCATCGCGCGGCGGGTTGAAAGGGCGCTTCCGGTCGGCACGCCTGCGCACGGGGCAGGCAGCTGCTGCCTAATTTGCGGGCAGGCGCAGCCCCGCGGTCTCCTCGAGCCCCGCCATGAGGTTGAGCGACTGGACCGCCGCGCCGCTCGCGCCCTTGCCGAGATTGTCGAGCACCGCAATCAGCCGCGCCTGCGCCCCATCGGGGGCGGCGAACACGTAAAGCTTCATCGCGTCCGACGGCGTGCGCGACGCGCGCAGCACCAACTCACCGTCGGCGGGCATCGCGCCCATCCGCACGATCCCGCTGCCGGCGTAATGCTGCGCGAGGCACGCGCGCAGCTCGTCCGGCGGGACGGCGCCCGGCATCGCCCCGAGGGGCAGCGGCACCTCGACCACCATGCCGCGGTGGGCGGGAACAACCGCGGGCGCAAACAGCGGCGGCAGCGCGAGCCCGCAGTGCCGCTGCATCTCGGCCACGTGCTTGTGCCCGAGCTCGAGCGCGTAGCCGCGCCAGGCGATGTCGCGGTCCGCCTCGAACCGCGCGATCAGGCTCTTGCCGCCGCCCGAGTAACCCGAGACCGCGTGGCAAGTGTAAGGCCAGTCGGCCGGCAGCAGCCCCGCGCGCACCAGCGGCGCGACGAGCGCGATGAAGCCGGTCGGATAGCAGCCGGGATTCGAGACGCGCCGCGCGCTTGCCACCGCCTCGCGGCCGACGATCTCGGGGAAGCCGAAGGTCCACCCCTCGGCCACGCGGTGCGCCGAACTGGCGTCGATCACTCTGACCTCGCTCGCCGGATCGATCAGCGCCACCGCTTCGCGCGCGGCCTCGTCGGGCAGGCAGAGGATTGCGAAGTCCGCCCCGTTCAGCGCCTCGGCGCGGCCCGCCGGGTCCTTGCGCCGCGCCTCGTCGAGCGTGACGAGCACGAACTCGGGCCGCGTTGCGAGCCGCTCTGCGATCTCGAGCCCGGTGGTGCCGGCGGCCCCGTCGATGAAGACGCTATGGGTCATGTCCCGCCAGGCGGGGCGAGCAGCGCGGTGCGCAAGTAGCCGCTCGGCCCCTCGGGGCCGCGGCAGCCCCAGCACCACTCGCCGGCATAATCGAGCGCCTCGAACGGGCTGCCCGGCTCGAGCTCGGCCACCGGGTCGGACCCGTCGCGCGGCTGGCACAGCAGCGCCGCGCCGCTTGCGCCGATCGTGCGCTGCTCGGGCACGACATAGTGCGCCACGAGATAGCGGTTGGCGAGCGCGATGTGCGCCAGATCGCCGCGGATCGGCAGTGTGCCCATGGCCGGCCGCGCAACCGGCCCGGCGAGCGACAGCTGGCCCTGCGGGGGTCGATAGGCGACGGTCTCGGTCACGCGGAAAGGGGAGCCCCGGGGTGCACGCCGGGGCGCTTATAACGCCGGCGGGTTATCGGCAAGTTTCACCCGTAGCGCGCCTGGAGCATGTGCCACGCCGCGCGCAGGCCCAGCGCGGCGCCGCCCTTGGGCCGGCCGGGCTTGGCCGCAGGGCGCCAGGCGAAGGTGTCGAAATGGGCCCAGTCGATCCCCTCGCCGACGAACCGGTCGAGAAACAGGCCGGCGACGCTCGCGCCGGCAAACCCGTTCGTGTGGCTGTTGCCAAGGTCTGCGATGTCGGACTTGAGGTATTCGCGGTAGCTTTCGGGCAGCGGCAGCCGCCAGCATTCGTCGTCGTGCGCCTTGCCCGCCGCGAGCAGCGCTTCGGCGGTCTCGTCGCGCCGCGCCATCAGCGCGGGCAGGTCGGGCCCGAGCGCCACCCGTGCCGCGCCGGTGAGGGTGGCGAAATCGAGGATCAGGTCGGGCGCCTCCTCGCTCGCGCGGGTCAGCGCGTCGCCGAGGATCAGCCGGCCCTCGGCGTCGGTGTTGCCGATCTCGACCGACAGCCCCTTGCGGCTTTTGAGCACGTCGCCGGGGCGGAAGGAATTGCCCGAGATCGCATTCTCGACCGCCGGGACCAGGAGGTGCAGCCGTACCTTGAGCCCGGCGCCCATGATCAGCCCGGCGAGCGCCAGCGCGTGCGCCGCGCCGCCCATGTCCTTCTTCATCAGCAGCATGCCCGAAGCCGGCTTCACGTCGAGCCCGCCTGAATCGAAGCACACCCCCTTGCCGACCACCGCCAGCACAGGGTGAGCCCGTCCTGAGCCTGCCGAGGGATGGCCCCATTCGAGGTGGATCAGGCGGGGCGCATGCTCGCGCGCGGCGGCGCGGCCGACCGCGTGGACCATCGGATACTCACGCGCGAGCGCCTCGCCCTTCGTCACCGTCAGCTTCGCCTTGTAGATCTTGGCCAGCGCCTCGGCTTCGGCTTCCAGCGCGGCGGGGCCCATGTCCTCCGCGGGGGTGTTGACGAGGCTCGCCACTTTCATGCTTGCCGCCGCTTCGGCGATCGCCGGGTCGATCCCCTTGACGTCGCGGGTGAGGAGGACGCGGGGGCCGGCGGCATCCTTGTCCTCGCGATAGCGAGTGAAGCGGTACTGCGCGGTCTGCCAGCCGAACAGCGCGGGGCCTGGCTCGGCGCTCGCATGTCCCGCCGCGGCGAGGCGATAGGTGCCCCCCGGGAGCTCCTCGGCGAGCTTGGCCATGCACCAGCTCGACAGGCTCGCCGGGTCCGCCACCCCGCCGACCGCGAACCAGCTCTCGCCCTCGGGCACGATGGCCACCTGATAGCCGCTGCCATCGAACTTCTGCGCCGCGAGCGCGGCCCGCTGTCCGGCGGCGAGCCGCTTGGCCCAGCCGGCGAAACCGTCCTTGTTGACGAGGTGGATCGCGATCGCCGCCTGGCCGCGATCGGGCTGGATAAGCGCGGGGGTTTTGCTCATACCTCAAGTCCCTAGCGCTTCGCCGGAGAATGCCAATGGATTGTCGCCTGCTCGCCATGCTGCTGGTGGCGGGATGCTCGTCGCCGGCCGAAGTCGCCGAGCGCACCGGTCAGCGCGAGGGCGCTGCCGCTGCCACGGCGAGCTCCTCGGCGTCGAACGCGCAAGGCAAGCGGGTGGAGGAGGACAACGACCTCTACAGCTACGAGCTGGCCTATCCCGCCGCCGTCGCGCGCATTCCCGCGCTCGCGCGGCGGATCGAGGAGCAGGCGGCCCGCGGCAAGGCCGAGATGATTGCCGAGGCGAAGGCGATACAGGCCGACGCCAGGGCCAACGGCTACTCCTACCACCCGCACAGCCTGGGGCAGGTGTGGAAAGTGGTCGCCGACCTGCCCGGCTATCTTAGCCTGTCGAACGAATTCTACACCTACACCGGCGGCGCCCACGGGATGTACGGATTGGAGGGGCTGGTGTGGGACAAGGCGAACGGACGCGCGATATCGTCCGAAGAACTGTTTCAGGCGCCGTCCTATCTCGGATCGATCATGGGCCAGACCCTGTGCGACGCGCTCGACAGGGAGCGGGCGAAGAAGGGCGTCGAGCTGGTGGCGGGCGAGGACCCGATCTTCCCCGCCTGCCCCAGCCTCGATGAAGCGACGATCCTGGTGGGCTCGGCGAACGGCAGGACGTTCGACCGCATCACGGTGTGGTATGGGCCCTACGTGGCCGGCTCCTATGCGGAAGGGGCCTACGAGCTCGACTTTCCGATGACACCGGCGATGCTCGAAGCGGTCAAGCCCGCCTACCGCGCAGCGTTCAGCGCGGGGCGATAGGCATCTCATTCAACTCAAGTCCGCTCGTCCTGAGCCTGTCGAAGGACGCTGCGCCAAGCTCGACTGTTGCGCGACACCCTTCGACACCCTCAGGGCGAGCGGGGTTGGGGGTAAGGGTTTCCGCAGTCAGGGATGACGAATGCGGCTACAACGGCTACATAGCCCACCATGACCCAGTACCAGACCGTCACCGACGGCGAGACCGTCGTGCGCGACGGGACGATCAAGCTCCACGGCCCCGCTGGCTTCGCCGGGATGCGCAAGGCCGGGCGGCTGGCCGCCGAAATCCTCGATGCGCTTGCCGACCTGGTGCAGCCTGGGGTGACCACCGGCGCGCTCGACGACGTGGTTCGCCAGATGACGCTCGAGGGGGGCGCGGTACCGGCGACGCTCGGCTATCGCGGCTACACCCATTCGTGCTGCATTTCGATCAATCATGTCGTGTGCCACGGGATTCCCGGCGACAAGGCGCTGCGCGACGGCGACATCGTCAACATCGACGTGACCCCGCTGCTCGACGGATGGCACGGCGATTCGAGCCGGATGTACCTGGTGGGCGATGTGCCGCTGAAGGCGCGGCGGCTGGTCGAGGTCACGCACGAATGCCTGATGCTTGGCATCGCCCAGGCGCGCCCGGGGAACCGGCTCGGCGACATCGGCGCGGCGATCCAGGCGCACGCCGAAAGGCATCGCTACGGCGTGGTGCGCGAGTTCTGCGGCCACGGACTCGGCCGCCTGTTCCACGATGCGCCCGAGGTGGTTCACGCGGCCAAGGCGGGCACCGGGCCCGAGCTCAAGCCGGGCATGTTCATGACCATCGAGCCGATGATCAACCTCGGCCGCCCGTGGGTGAAGCTCCTCTCCGACGGCTGGACCGCGGTCACCCGCGACAAGTCGCTGAGCGCCCAGTTCGAGCACTCGATCGGCATCACCGAGGACGGCTGCGAAATCTTCACGCTGAGCCCGACGGGCAAGGACAAGCCGCCCTACGCCTGAGAGACTGCGGCCGACTTCAGAGAAGGATGGGTATCGCTTGCGGCGCGGGTGTGGACCCGGCCCAGCGTGCGCCGGTCCGCTCCATCGCCAGCTCCAGATCGCAGGTGCGCGCCAGCGCCAGCGCTGATCCTGCTCCCCGTCGAGCCAGTCGGGCCATTGCGCACGTGGCAGGATCGCCGGCATCCGGCCGTGCACGTCGGCTATCCGGCTGCAGGCTTGCGCCGTCAGGCTGCAATCGCGGAGGTCGGCTGGCCCTCGGCCTCGATATACATCGCGGTCGCGGCGACCGAGTTGCGCACGCCCAGCTTGCCGAGGACATTGGCCCGGTGGATCTCGACCGTGCGCGGGCTGATGCCGAGCTCGGCGGCCACCTCCTTGTTGCCGAGCCCCTGGCGCATGAGCCGCACGACGTCGAGCTCGCGCGGGGTCAGGCATGCGAGGCGCTGCCTGGCCGCGAGCCGGGCGGCGGCCTGCTGGCAGCGGACGCTGGCGAGCTCGGCGACACTGGTCATGGCGTCGACCAGAGCGTCGGCTTCGCAGGGCCAAGCGACGTAGTTGATTGCACCCCCGTAGATCGCTGCGACGACGCGGGCCGGCAGCACGTCTTCATGGTAGCAGACGATCGGATCGTACCGGCCACGCTCGCCGAAGGCCCGCTGCAGTTCGGCAATGACTGCGGGTTCGTCGTAGACCAGAAACCAGACGGGATCGGGCCACAGCCTGCCGACGTCGGTAACGGATTCGGCCGGAACGACACTCAATTGCGGCGCCAGCCGACGGTAGATTTCGGTGCGGCGGGCGTTGTCGGCGTCGATTACTACGACAGTTTTAAATAGCGGTTCCGCGCCCATGGTCGTCCGATCGTTCAGATTGCCGTCAGCTCATCAAGCTATTGTCCATTAAGGAAAAATCCAGTCGTTCATTTCGTGTCGTACGAACTGACGACAAAGCGGGGGGAACTTCCTTCTTTCGCATGGATTTATTTCTGTCGGGTCGGAGTGCAACTCGTTGATTTTTGGAGCTGGGATGGGAGACGACATATTCCATGTCATCGACGGTTGCGCCTCCCCGGATGCCCTGTTCGATTTGCTCTTCGAATACTTCGATGATCGAGGATTCGGGGGTGTCTGTTATCTGACCCCGCCAGGTCCCACCGGGCCCTACGTCGGGTTCAATCGGGGAATGCCCGAACCGTGGATGGCTCACTACAAGGCCAACTCGCTGCATCTGCACGACCCGATTCCGGGGGTCGCATTCCAACTGGCGCACCCGGTGCGGCTGAGCGAGATCCTCGAACGGTTGCCCAGCCTGAACGCCGATGAGCGGGCCTTCATCGAAGGCTTCAAGAACAGCGAGATGACCGAGGGCCTGGCAATACCGACGTTCGGCCCGTTCGGCCGGCCCGGCCTCGTCGGGGCGACGATGCTCAAGCACCCCCGAGCGCTCGATGAGCTCGATATTTCGCTCGCCAACGCGGTTGCCCAGCAGGTGCATCATCGCATGGCGCTGTTGCAGATGGACGAGCCGCTTCCGGTGCTGTCGTCGCGCGAGCGCGAAATCCTCAAGTGGATGGGCAAGGGCAAGTCCAACCTCGACATCGCCGCCATCCTCAGGATCGCCGGACCCACGGTGAACACTTACGTCCAGCGGATTTACGCCAAGATGCGCGTGCGCGACCGGGTGAGCTGCATCGCCAAGGCGATGGCGCTGCATTACGTTTAGGCGTTGACCGGCGCGGGCGGCGTTGGCGCCCGCCATCATGACAGCGAATCCCCGCTCCCGATCCGGGCCGCTAGCCGCCCGTCGAGCATGCGGCAGATGCCGAGCCAGTGCGCGAACGCGGCGTCGTCGTTATCGGCGCGCGCACGCTCTGCCTGGCGACCGGCCGCGCGCGCGGCGCCGAGGCCATGCGACGCGAAGTGCTCGAGCGCCGCGCGTAGCACGGCGTCGCCGGCGACGACCGCGCCGTTATCGTTCGCGGCGGCCCGGGGCTCGCACCGGGCGAGCGCACGGGCGACGGGCGAGCGGTGGACCAGGCGGGCGGGGGCGAAGCGCAAGCTCATGAAGAGACCATCCGAGATGACAGAGCACCCCGAATAGCGGCGGGAGCCTAAGGCGCAGTTCGCCGGAAGGGTTAGCGCGCGGTAACTGCCACGTTTTCGGCAGCTGGCGCACTCGCGCTGCCGCCGCCGGGCTGCGCGATCCAGCGCCCGGCATTGGCGTATTCGGCCTTGATCCCGCTCGCCTGCGGCAGGTTCTCGGCCGCGTAGAGCCGGTCGCCGAGTGC
>JBHWTG010000246.1:0-3407 GCA_043427735.1 Tsuneonella sp.
GCGGCGGCGCCGTTCGCGGCGCTGATCCCGGGCACGATCTCGACCGGCACGCCGGCCGCGCGGCACGCCTCGGCTTCCTCGCCCCCGCGGCCGAAGATCAGCGGGTCGCCGCCCTTCAGGCGGACAACGTCGCGCCCGGCGCACGCCTCGCGCACCAGCAGCGCGTTGATTGCAGCTTGCGCCAGCGTGTGCCGCGCGCGGCTCTTGGCGACCAAGACGAGCTCGGCGCGTGGCGGGGCGAGCGCGAGGATCGCGGGATCGACCAGCCCGTCGTGCACGATCAGCGCGGCGCGCTCGATCAGCCGCGCGGCGCGCAGCGTCAGCAGATCCGGATCGCCCGGCCCCGCGCCGACGAGATAGACGGTTCCTGTGCTCCGCATGGCGGCGAGATGCGCCGCCGTGCCCGCGCTCGCCAGCCAGATTGCCTGTGCGGGCGACAAGGCGCGATTTTGAAAGCTGCGATAGCAGGATGCGAAGCTAGGCTTCCGGCGCTTCGGGCGCCCGCGGCCGGTGCCCGAGCGCCTCGACCAGCGCGCGAAATTGCGCGTTGTCCTTGAGGTTGATGTCGCGCTGCGGGAAGGGCACCTCGATCCCGTTTTCCTGGAACAGCGCCCACAGGCGCTTGAGGACATCGGACTTCACGTTGCCGACGCCCTCCTCGGGATCGTTGATCCAGCAGTGGATCTTGAAGTCGATCGAGCTTTCGCCGAACTGGTCGAGCCACACCACCGGGGGCGGCGTGGTGAGCACCCGCGGCGCGCTGCGGGCGGCTTCGAGCATCAGCGTCTCGACCGCCGCGATGTCGCAGCCGTAGCCGATCCCGACCGGCACCTGCACCCGCACGTTCTTCGACGAGTAGGACCAGTTTTCGACCTGATTGATCATCAGGTTCTCGTTTGGGATCAGGTACTCCTTCTGATCCCGCGTGGTGAGCGAGACCGCGCGGATGCCGATCTTGCGGATCTGCCCGAAGGTCGAATTGCCCGCGGCGTCGGCGATCGCGATCACGTCTCCCGGCTTGATCGAGCGGTCCATTAGCAGGATGATCCCCGCGATCAGGTTGCCGAAGGTCTTCTGCAGGCCGAAGCCGATGGCGAGCCCGAAGGCCCCCGAAAACACCGCCAGGGCGGTGAGATCGATCCCGAGCAGATCGATCCCGAGCATGAACGCGAGCGCCCAGACCGCGATGGTGACCAGCTTGTCGGCGAGCAGGCGCTGCGTCTCGTTGAGCCGGGTGAGCCGGCGCAGCAGCCGGCGCAAACCCTTGCTGATGAACCACGCCGCCAGGATGACCGCGACCAGGATCGCGAGGAACACCGCCGCGTCCCACAGCGACACCCGAAAGGTGCCCAGATCGATCGCCCAGCGGTCGAGCGTGTCGACCACCTCTGCGAGCGTGTTGCTTTCGCTCGACACCGCCTGCTTGAGGCCGTCGGCCGCGTCCACGCGGGGTTCGGCTGGTGCGGGGGCGGTCATGCAGCCTCCATCGCCGCGAAGCCCCGCGCCAGATCGTCGATCAGGTCGGCCGGGTCCTCGAGCCCGATCGACAGGCGCACGGCGAGGCGGTCGTCGGCATCGCACTCGGGGGGAGGCCAGCGGGTCGCCGAGCGGATCGGCGCGGGGTCGACCGGAATGACGAGGCTTTCGTAGCCGCCCCAGCTGTAGCCGATACCGAACAGCGCGAGCGCGTCGACGAAACGCGCCCGGGCGGCGGGATCGGAACCCTTGAGGACGAAGCTGAACAGCCCGCAGCCTCCGGCAAAGTCGCGCCGCCACAGGTCGTGGCCGGGCGCGCCGGCGAGCATCGGGCACAGCACGCGGGCGACCTCGGAGCGACCGCTCAGCCATTCGGCGATCGCCAGCGCGCTCGCGGTGCTGCGCTCGAGCCGCACGCCCATCGTCCTGAGGCCGCGCAGCGCGAGCGCCGCATCGTCGGGCGAGACGACCTGGCCGAGGCTCTGCGCGGTGCGGCGCAGCCGCGCATGCCAGCGCTCGCCCGCGCTCGCGGCGCCCATCATCAGGTCCGAATGGCCGCCGACGTGCTTGGTGAGGCTCATCGCCGCGATGTCGCACCCGTGCGCCAGCGCGGGAAAGCCGAGCGCGCTAGCCCAGGTGTTGTCGAGCACGCTGGCCGCGCCCTTTTCGCGCGCGATGCGCGCCAGCGCGGGCACGTCGCACACCTCCATCGTCAGGCTGCCGGGGCTCTCGAGCATCACCGCCCGGGTCCGCTCACAGAACAACCGCTGGTAAGCCGCGAGGTCGAGCGGATCGAAAAACCGCGCCTCGACACCCATCCGAGCGAGCAGCCCGGTCGCCATCGAGCGGGTCGGCTCGTAGGCGTTGTCGGTCACCAGCAGCGCGTCGCCCGGCTTGAGCACCGCGAGCAGCGCGCCGGCGATCGCGGCGACCCCGCTGGGGTACAGCACGGTGCCCGCCGCCCCGGGCTCGAGCTCGCTCAGCGCCTCGGCCAGCGCCCACTGGGTCGGCGTGCCGCGGCGGCCAGAATAGAAATGGCCGTCGGCGTTGGGTCGCCCGGCAGCGAGGTCGGCGCTGTCGGCATAGAGGTGCGTGCTGGTCCGCCACACCGGCGGGTTGACCGCCGCCCCCGTCCACTCGGCGCGCCGGCCGGCGGTGACGAGGTCGGTCGCGGGTTTTCTGGTGCCGCTGCGCTGGGCCATGCTCAGGCGGCGGCTCCCAGTTCCTTCGGCGTCGCCGGGTCGGCGCCCCATTCGCTCCAGCTGCCATCGTAGAGCGCGGCGTCGTCGATGCCGAGGCGGTGGAGCGCGAACAGCAGCACCGACGCGGTCACCCCGCTGCCGCAGCTGGTGACGATCGGGCGGGTGAGATCGATCCCGGCCTGCTCGAACGCGGCGCGCAGCTCGGACGCGCTGCGCAAGGTCCCGTCGGCGTTGTAGAGATCGCGGAAGAACAGGTTGCACGCGCCGGGGATGTGGCCGCCGGGGAGGTTATGCACCGTGTCCGCCGTCTCGCCGGCGAAGCGCCCGGGATCGCGCGCATCGATCACCTGCTCGGCGCGGCTCGCGAGGTTGGCGAGCATGTCCGCTTTCGCGCGCACCCGGCTCGGGTCGCCGCTCGCGGGTTGCGCCGGGATCGGGACGGGGGCGGCCTCGCCGCTTTCGAGCGGACGCCCCTCGGCGCGCCATTTGGCGATCCCGCCATCGAGGATCGCGACTTGCCGCACCCCGTTCATCCGCAGCACGAACCATGCGCGGGCGGAAGTTTTCACCGCGCTGTCGTCGTAAAGCACCACCCGGGCATCGCGCGCGACGCCGAGCCGTGCCATCCGCTCGGCGAACTGCTCCGGGGTCGGCAGCCCGTTGGGCACCGGCGAGGCCGTGTCCTTGAGGCTGGCGAGGTCGAGGAACCGCGCGCCGGGGATGTGCCCG
>JBHWTG010000247.1:0-6476 GCA_043427735.1 Tsuneonella sp.
CGATCCGGTCGCCCTCGATCACCACCACCCCGTCCTCGATCGCCCCGGCGCCCTCGCCCGCCATCGTCAGCAACCGCGCGCCGACCAGCGCGGTCATGCCGCGAGGCCGGGCCGCAGCGACGGTGCGGCCGAGATCGATCCCGCTCACGGGCGCGACGAACGCAGGCGCCTCCTTGCCGCGCGGAGCATCGGCGAAGAACGCCGCGCGCGGAGCGGAATATACCGTCGGCCCCACGCTCCAGTTGAGCTGCGCGCCCCCATGCGACCAGTTGATGAAATCCGCGCCGCCGCTCGACACTTTGGTCACCGGCAGCGCGCCGCCCTTCTCCTCGACCGATACCGCCTGCCCACCGGGCATCAGCGGCATCGCGAACACCTCGTAGTTCTGGCGGAACGCCACCGTGCGCCCATCGGGCGAGACGCGGAAGTCGTTGACCAGCTCGCCCTCGGCATGGACCCGCGTGGCTTCGCCGTTAAGATCGGTCGAGAGGAGCTGGTTCTTGCCGCCCGAGCTGCCGACCATGAACAGCCGGCCCCCATCGGCCCCGAACTGAGGCGAGGCATTACCGCGGCCGATCAGCTCTGGCGTGCCGCCGCTCGCCGGCACGCGATAAACCCCGGGGGTCTCCGACCAGTCGGGAGACGTGAGAAATCCGCCGCCGCGCTTCTCGAACACCACGGTGTTGCCGTCGGGCGAGAACGCCGGGTTGGCATAGTGCCCCGGCTGGCTGGTCAGCGCGCGCGCGGCGCCGCCGCCGGCCGCGACGGTCATCACTTTGCCGAGGTCGGCGTCGGTCCAGCCGACGAAGGCGATGCGTTTGCCGTCGCGCGACCACGCGGGATAGAGCTCGAGCGCGTCGCCGCCGCCGGAAACCAGGCGGCGCGCCGCACCGCCGGCGGTGGGCCTGATCCACAACTGGCCGAGCGATTCGTACACCACCTGCCGCCCGTCGGGCGAGACCGCGGCGAAGCGGACCATTTTGGTCTCGAAGCTGTCGCCGCCCGCCGGAATGCGCGGGTGCGGCGCATCGGCGACGCTCCGGCTGTCGTCGATGGCGAACGGGATCACGCTCGCCGCCCCGCCCTCGGCGTCCACCCGGCGGATCTTGCCCCCCGCCCAGAACACCACGCTGCCGCTGTCGGGCGTCCAGGCCATGTTGGGATAGACGCCGGTGACCGCCCACGTCTCCTGCACGTCGCGGTCGAGCTCCCCGTAGAGCTTGCGCTCCACCCCGCTGGCGATGTCCTTGACCCACAGGCCGGTCTTGTCGGCCTCGCGCCGCACGAACGCTATGCGCTTGCCGTCGGGCGAGGGCGTCGGCCGTACCGCTCCGCCGAAGCCGCCGACCGCGTCGATCGTCTCGCCGGTGGCGATGTCGTAGCGCTGGATCTCGAAGATCCCTTGCGTCGAATCCTGCGCGTATTCGAAGATCGGGCCGGGGGTGGTGTTGCGGGTGAAATAGACCGCCCTGCCGTCGGGCGCGAAAGTGGGCTCGCCGAGCTCCTTCTGATGCTGCTCGTTCGGCCGCGCGACGAGCTTCACCCCGCCCCCGCCCGACACGTGATAGAGCCACACCTCGCCGGTTCCGAGCGAGCGGCCGGTGGTGAAGTGCTTCTTGGCGACGATGTACTGCCCGTCGGGGCTCCAGCTCGGCTGGTTGAGCAGGCGGAAATCCTCGCTGGTCAGCGCCACTTTGTCCGATCCGCCGGCGTCCATCAGCCAGATGTTGTCGCCGCCGCCGCGGTCGGACACGAACGCGATCCGCCGCCCGTCGGGGCTGAACCGCGGCTGGACTTCCCACGCCAGACCCTCGGCGATCCGGGTCGGGGTGCCGCCGCCGATCGGCATGGTGTAGATGTCGCCGAGCAGCGCGAAGGCGAGAGTGCGCCCGTCGGGCGACACGTCGACGTCCATCCAGGTGCCCTCGTCGGTGCGGATGGCCGCCTCGCGCAGCGCCGCGCCGCGCGGGGCCATCACATCCCACTTCGCATCGTCGGCCGGTGCATCAGCGGCAGGGGCTGCGGCCGCCGGCTGGCCGCTGCCGGGCAGCGGCAGCTCGCCGGCCTGGGTCTCGGGATCGGTCGCCTCGTTCTCCGGCGCCTCGGTGGCCTCGACCGGCGGAGCGGCCTGCGGCTGCTGCGCGTGCAGGTGCGGGGCCGACATGGCAAGCATGCCGGCGAGCGCCGAAGCGACGGAATAACGCATCAATCGAATACTCTGCTGATCGGGGGGTCGCGGGAGGGGCGGCCCTGCAGGGCCACGCGCGCCGTTAGACACAGGCCACTTGGACCACGGGGCAGGAGAAAAGATTTCGCCCCGCCGCGCACGCCGCACATCGGAAGAAAAAGAGGCGCCCTAGGCTGCATGGCGGTTGAGTGGCACGGACAGTGCCTTGTAGGAAAGCGATTCTTGACGTCGGCCGCCAGCATCCGACAAAGCCGCATTCCCGTTCGAGGATTTACCCGCATGACCGTTCGCGCCGCCGCCCTGATCCGTTTCGCCCTGTTGGCGGGCGCCGCTCTGCCTGCTCCTGCCTTGGCCCTCGACGAGGCTCCGATCGTCCTGCCCGGCGCTCCGGGCCAGCCGAGCCGCACGCTCACCGCCGGCGAGGCGACGAAGCTCGCCAGCACCCGCTACGCCCCCGGCGACGTCACGTTCATGCAGCACATGATCGTCCACCACAATCAGGCGCTCGAGATGGCCCGCCTCGCGCGGTCGCGGACGAGCAACCCGGCGGTGCTCAAGGTTGCCGACCGGATCGAGGCGAGCCAGCAGGACGAGATCAAGTTCATGACCGGCTGGCTGACCGACCGCAACGAGGAGGTGGCGATGGCCGGCATGGGGCATGCGCACCACGCGATGAAGGGCATGGCGACCCCGCAGCAGATGGCCGCGCTTGCATCCGCCAACGGCACCGCGTTCGACCGTCTGTTCCTCCAGCTGATGACCGCCCACCACCAGGGCGCGCTCGACATGGTGGAAGAGCTCCACGATCAGCCCGGCACCGCCTACGACCCGGTGATGTTCGAGTTCACCAACGAGGTGGTGACCGACCAGAAGGCCGAGATCGATCGCATGAATGCGGTCGCGGCCACGCTGTCGCAGGACCCGCGGGCGACGCTCGCGGCCGGCTTCCGCGATGCGGGCGAGGCGATCCTGAACCTGCGCAAGGTGGCCGCGCTGCCCAAGCCGCCCGGGTTCTTCGATCCGGCCAATCCCGCGCAGCTCCAGCCATTGAAGCCGAAGAAGGACGACGAGCCGGTAAAGCCGGTGAAGGAGGGCGACGAGCCACCGAAGCCCAAGTTCGCCGAACGCGGCTCGCTGCTCGATTTCGCAGCTACCGATCTGGCGTTCAAGGACGACCTGATGATCGCCGGCAGCTACCACGGGTTCAACATCTACCGGCTTGGCGACGACGGTATGCCGAGCCTCGTCAGCTCGACGGTCTGCCCCGGCGGCCAGGGCGACGTCTCGGTGATCGGCAACCTCCTCGTCATGAGCGTTCAGGACCGCCGGGCACGCGTCGATTGCGGTTTGCAGGGCGTCAGCGAGAAGATCAGCGCCGAGCGTTTCCGCGGCATCCGCATATTCGACATCTCGGACCTCGCGCGCCCGCGCCAGGTCGGCCAGGTGCAGACCTGCCGCGGCAGCCACACGCATTCGGTGGTCTCGGCCGACACCACGCGCATCGTGGTCTACAACTCGGGCACCAGCTACGTGCGCGACGAGAAGGAACTCGCCGGGTGTGTCGACATCCAGGGCGACGACCGCACCGCGTTGTTCTCGATCGACGTGATCGAGATTCCGCTCGCCGATCCGGCCGCCGCGCGAATCGTCGATCGGCCGCGGGTCTTCGCCGCGGGCGGCCAGATCGCGGGCCTGTGGCGCGGCGGCGACCACGGCGACGGCACGCAGGAGACCGAGCGCACCGACATGTGCCACGACATCACCGTGTTCCCGGCGAAGAACCTCGCCGCGGGCGCGTGCTCGGGCAACGGCATCATCCTCGACATCTCGGACCCGCTGAAGCCGAAGCGGATCGACGACGTGACCGACAAGGGCTTCGCCTACTGGCACTCGGCGACGTTCAATAACGACGGCACCAAGGTGCTGTTCACCGACGAGTGGGGCGGAGGGGGCCGGCCACGCTGCCAGGCGGGCGATCCGGTGACCTGGGGCGCGAACGCGTTCTACGCGATCGAGAACGGCAAGCTGGTCGCCAAGGGGCACTACAAGCTCCCCGCGCCGCAGAGCGACATGGAAAACTGTGTTGCGCACAACGGCTCGATCATCCCGGTCCCGGGGCGCGACCTGTTCGTCCAGGCCTGGTACCAGGGCGGGATCAGCGTGATCGACTTCACCGACCCGGCGAACGTCAGGGAGATCGCCTATTTCGACCGCGGGCCGATCGACAAGGACCAACTCGTCACCGGCGGCCACTGGTCGGCCTACTGGTACCGGGGGCGCATCTACGCGACCGAGATCGCGCGCGGGATCGACGTGCTGGCACTGAGCCCCAGCGAGTTCCTCACCGCCGAGGAGATCGCGGCGGCCGAAGCGGCGATCTATCCGGGCGGCGTGTTCAACCCGCAGACGCAGACGCAGGTGACCTGGCCCGCCGAAGTCGCCGCCGCGGCCGAGGCCAGCCGCCAGGGCGGCTAGCGCGGCGATGGACCAGGCCTGCGTCCTGTCGCTGTCGTGCCCCGACAAGCCCGGCCTGGTCGCGCAGGTGGCGGGTTTCCTCGCCGAGCGCCACTGCAATATCCTCGACGCCGAGCAGTACGAAGATCCGCTGACTCGCCGGTTCTTCATGCGCGTCGCGTTCGATCCGGCAGACAACGCCCCGGCGATGCTGCGCGAGCGGTTCGCTTCGGTCGCGGCGGCGAACGCGATGGAGTGGAAGCTGCGCGAGCCCCGGCATCTGCCGCGGGTGGTGATCATGGTCAGCGGGTTCGATCACTGCCTGGCCGACCTCCTCTACCGCCAGCGGATCGGCGAGCTGCGCATGGCGATCGCGGCGGTGGTGTCCAACCATCCGCGTGGGCCGCTGCCCGAGCTCGGCGAGGTGCCGTTCCATCATCTGCCGGTCACCGCCGCGACGAAGCCGGCGCAGGAGCGGGCGGTGCGCGCCATCGTCGAGGACACCGGCGCCGAGCTGGTGATCCTCGCCCGCTACATGCAGATCCTGTCGGACGAGATGGCCGGTCACCTCGCCGGTCGATGCATCAACATCCACCACAGCTTCCTGCCGGGGTTCAAGGGCGCCCGCCCGTACCACCAGGCGCACGCGCGCGGCGTCAAGATGATCGGCGCGACCGCGCATTACGTGACCGCCGATCTCGACGAGGGTCCGATCATCGCCCAGGATGTGGTGCCGATTGGCCATCGCGACACGCCCGACGAGCTGGTCGCCCGCGGACGCGATGTCGAACGGCGCGTGCTTGCGCGAGCGGTCAAGGCGCATATCGAGGACCGGGTGTTCCTCAACGGCTCGCGGACGGTGGTGTTCGCGCACTAGGCGTTACGCCGAGGCGCAGAATCGTTGCAGGCTGCAACGGAACTGCTTACGCTTGCGTCAACCGGAGAGACGCCATGAGCCTGACCGCCTGCGACCACGACGTGCTGATCGTCGGTGCCGGAATTTCCGGCATCGGCATGGCCGCGCACCTCGAGATGCTGTGCCCGCGCCGCAGCTACGCCGTGCTCGAGCGGCGGAGCGACCTCGGCGGCACGTGGGACTTGTTCCGCTACCCCGGCGTCCGCTCCGACAGCGACATGCACACGCTGGGCTTCGTGTTCGAGCCGTGGAAGCACGAGAAGTCGATCGCCGACGGGCCCGCCATCCTCGATTACCTCCACCGCATCGTCGAGGAACGCGGGATCCGCGACAAGATATCGTACGACAGTTCGGTGGTGGCCGCCGATTGGCGCTCGGACGACGGGTGCTGGCGCGTCACGGTCGAGCGGGGCGGTCGGTGCGAGACGATCACCGCCAACTGGCTCTACCTCGGCACCGGCTATTACGACTACGACGATCCCTACGATGCCGGGTTCGATTTCTCGGCCTTCGAAGGCCAGGTGATCCACCCGCAGTTCTGGCCGCGCGATCTCGACTATGCCGGCAAGCGGGTGGTGGTGATCGGCTCGGGCGCGACCGCCGTTACCATCGTTCCGGCGATGAGCGAGGCGGCGGCCAAAGTCACCATGCTCCAGCGCACCCCGACCTGGATGTTCTCCCGCCCCGCGAAGGACGCGATCGCCAACACCTTGCGCAAATGGCTGCCCGACGAGCTGGCCTACCGGATCACGCGGTGGAAGAACGTGCTGCTGCAGGACATCGGCTTCAAGCGCGCGCGCAGCCGGCCGGAGAAGGTCAAAGAAGCGCTGCACAAGCGCATCAAAGCGTCGCTCGGCGACCGCTATGACCCGGCAATGTGGACCCCCCCGTAAAATCCGTGTGAGCATCGTCTGTTCC